>JANXWL010000126.1 GCA_025351225.1 Methylotenera sp.
GCATCTGGCGCACCACGGCGAATATTACTTAAGCCTGTCACTTCACATTCAATTTCAAAGTCTTTATTGCGAATATTCACCAACATGCCGATTTTCACTTCTTTGGCAGTTTTAACACGGTCGCCATCCACGCGTACTTTGCCGCCATCCACCGCATCAGCGGCAATGCTACGCGTTTTAAAAAAGCGCGCCGCCCACAACCATTTGTCCAACCTAACATTTTCTGGTCGGCACTTGCTGTCTTTTTCTGCGTTCATTTAGTTTGATTTTTTTAGCTTGATTTTTTGGGTTGATTGCTTTCTAGTGTTTTGCGATAAGCCGCCAGCACACTTTGCGCATGCCCCATCACAGTATTAGCTGAATATTGACCTGTTGTTGTGTCCTGCACACCAGCGGCCACGCCTGTCAGGTATTCTATGCCTTCTAGGACATGGTCAATGGTAATAATATGAAATTGGCCGTCCTTCACCGCTTGTACTACGGCAGAATCCAACAGCAAATGCCGTTGATTACGTTTAGGGATAATCACACCTTGCTTGCCATTTAAACCAAGCGCCAAACACACTCTAAAATAACCTTCAATTTTTTCATTCACGCCGCCAATCGGCATTACTTCGCCAAATTGGTTCAGCGCGCCGGTTACCGCAATGCCTTGTTGAATCGGCAAATTTGCCATCGCAGATAACAACGCAAATAGCTCTGCACACGAGGCAGAATCGCCCTCCACACCATTATATTCTTGCTCAAATACCAGTGAGGCGTTAAGGCTTAATGGTGCTAAATGGCTAAAGCTCGCACTGAGCCAATTTTGCAGTATAAAAATGCCTTTATCGTGGTTCGGGCCGCTCATGTTCACTTCGCGGTCAATGTTAATCAAGCCCTTACCACCTGGGTGGCAACGCGCTGTAATGCGAATTGGCGAGCCAAAACTGGCATCACCCAGCTCGATATGCGTAAGGCCATTCACCTGCCCTACCACCTCGCCATGCACTTGAATCAGCAGCTCGTTATCAATAATAGAATCGCGAATTTGGCTTTCAAAATACTGGTTTCTAGCTGATTTGGCTTGTATTGCGGCTTGTACGTGTTGCGCAGTTACCAATTTAGCATCACCTGCAACGGCCGCACTTTCCAACATTAAACGCTCTAAAAATGCAAAATTGGTACTAATACGTGTTTGATCCTCTTCCAGTCGTTGAAGCGCGCCAATTAAACCCGCTACCGCATCACGCGAAAAATGGGGTAAACGATGTTGCGTGCATTTGTGCGCCACAAAACCTGCAATCGCCGCATAATTTTCCGCATTAGCCAAAATGCGTTCCGCAAACTCTACTTTAATCGGAAAGTAATCAAAAAAATCGGGTTGTTCGTCTAAACAATCGTAAAAATCTTCACGCGTGGCAATCAACACCAGCTTTACTTGCAAAGGTATCAAAGTGTTCGCCAGCACTACATTTAGGCTTTGCGTGCTACTGCTGGCATCCTCAATTTGCAAAGTTCCATTACGTAAAAATCGGTGCAGTTTTTCGATAGTTTGTGCGCCACTGGTTTCATCATTGAGTAAATCGCGCAAATGTAACAACAACATACCGCCATCGGCTTTATGCAAATTACCCGCGCGCAAGCGTAAAAATTCAGGCGTAGTCGAAGCCTCTGCCGTGCTGTCGACCGCGCCAAACAAAGAAACCAAACTCGGATCGTTATCATAAATCACAGGCTGGTTTAAGCCTTGTGCGTTAGTTTGCGCGTTATCCACCAGCACATTCACGCGAAAGCGCGCAAAGAATGCTTCGTTAATAAGGCCATCCAAATTATTTTCTGACTCATTACCAATGGGCTGCCAAGCTAATAAATACGCCAACACTTCTTGTTTGAGTAAACCAAAATAATCACCCAGTGCAAGCTTACAAGGCTCAAATTCGCTTTCCAATGCCGCAATTGTTGTGCTCAACCAAGCATCAGCATTTTGATGCATCGTTTCTTGTTGATTATCTGCAACGAACTTGGGCATTTCAACCATCAAAGCACGTGAGAAAGCATCCATCTGCGCGCGCAATTTTGCGCCAAAACTCGCTTGCAGCTTGGCTAGTGTGGGCTGCTGCACTTGTTCAAAATTATAAATAGCGACTAAATCATTCAAAGCTTGTGTGCTATTTTTAGCAACATCGTGCATCGCGCTTTGCATAAGCGAAGTACGTCCACTACCTTGCTCGCCCAGCACCAAGACATTAAAACCTGCTTGGCGCATATTTAAACCAAACAGCGCAGCTTTTTTAGCCTCAGCCTGCGCTACCCAACCATGAATGTTTGGCTGATAACCATTTGAATTTTCTAATAATTCTTTAGTTGTATTAAACTTAAAATCGCTTAAAGAAATAGAAGAGTTTAACGCTTGTGATTTAAGAATTTGCATCGTTTTTATGTCTTTATTTTAATTGATTTAGCCAACGTGTTTTGGCAGCATCGTCTGATAGTTTTGCTTCTACCCACCGCTCACCATGTTCGGTGGCTTCTTTTTTCCAAAATGGCGCACTAGTTTTTAAGTAGTCCATAATGAACTCGCAGGCATGAAAAGCCTCGCCACGATGTGCCCCAGAAACTGCGACCAGCACGATTTGATCGCACGGCTGTAAAGTTCCAACACGATGAATAATCAAGCTATCAATGATGTTCCAGCGCGTTTTTGCCTCGCTTTCAATTGCTACTAGCGCTTTTTCAGTCATTATTGGGTAATGCTCTAGAGTTAACGTGTTTATTGTATCGCCATCATTCACGTCACGCACTTGCCCAACAAAGCTAACAACTGCGCCAATACTAGGGCTAGCGAGTCGCAGCTTACTCAATTCTAAGCCTAAATCAAAATCTTCAATTTGAATTTTTACTGACATTTATCCGCCAATTTTTCTACTTACTCTTCTATCCACCCGTAACTGGTGGGAAAAACGCAACTTCATCGCCAGTTTTAATCGCTGCCAAATCATCTACTAAGGCATGATTAATAGCAGCGCGTACCACTTGTTTACCATTGAATAAATTAGCCCAATTGTCACCACGCAGCGATAAATAATTTTTAAGCGCAGTCACCGTAGTAATGTCGCTAGGTAAATCAATATCTTCAGTTGAATAATTAACTGCTTCTTTAATTCTTGCAAAATATAATACTTTAATATTCATAGTGTTAAATTTTAAACCTAATCTTTTTTATTAAATTAATTTTCTTTAAAATCTGCTTACTTTTCTTCGATATCATCTATAGTATCTAACAAATCAGCAGGCTGATTACTTAATTCAACCCGCTCTATTTGCTTAAATCGATTGGTAATTTTTTGGCTGCTAATATGTACTTCTTGCGCGTTTTCGTGTGCTTGACGAATATTATCGGCCAATTTTTTCATGCGTGAATCAAAACGCTCAAAATCTTTGCTAAGCTTGCCGAGCTCATCTTTAATAATATGCACTTGTTTACGCATTTCTACATCTTTTAACACAGCGCGTGCAGTGTTTAGCACGGCCATCAGTGTGGTGGGCGACACCAGCCACACGCGCCTAATCATGGCGTAATCAATTATCTCAGGGTGATAGGCATGAATCTCGGCAAATACAGCCTCGGCTGGGATAAACATCACCGCACCATCGCTAGTCACATTGGGGATAATATATTTGCTGGCAATATCATCTACATGTTTTTTTACATCCAACTTAAATTGCTTTTCAGCTTGATTCTGTGCGGATTCTGGCAATGTACTATCAAACATTTTATGGTAATTTTCGAGCGGGAATTTGCTATCTACCGCTACGATTCCCGTTGGCTCTGGCAAAAACAATGCACAATCCACACGCATATCATTAGGAAAAGTATGCTGCATTTTAAAGCTATCTGGCGGCAGCACATTGCGCACCAAACCCTCTAGCTGCACCTCACCAAAAGCACCGCGGCTTCGTTTATCACCCAACAAATCTTGCAAACTGACCATATTAACCGTGAGGCCGTCAATTTTTTTCTGCGCCTCGTCTATGGTGGCTAGGCGCGC
>JANXWL010000007.1 GCA_025351225.1 Methylotenera sp.
CACCGCGCTAGATAAATACAAAGGTACGCTATTTTTTGTGAGCCACGACCGTGAATTTGTGAGCTCTATTGCAACCAGAATATTGGAAATTAAAGCCGATGGCATTGTGGATTTCACAGGCAATTATGAGGATTACTTGGCTAGCCAAGGAGTCGCTTAGAATGTTACCGAAAACATCAGGTGTAAATTCTTGTAAAGGGGCGAACCTATTTAGCGGCTTCATCATCGTATCATTAACTAAATGTGGTGCTGATGACAATAAAAGCTCATGCTAAAAAAATTAACTCTTATACAAAAACTTAAATATTTAACTTGGTTGGCAAGCTTGCTAGCGGTCTTGCAAGCCAATACAGTATTGGCTGATAGTTCAATTTGGTACAACAGCAACGATCCGCTAAACACTAAGGCGCTTACCCCGCCATCTATTCCTGTAGGTTATTTAGATAGTCAAAATGACAGCACTTGTGCTGCCTCTAATTATACAAACGCGCTCACATTGTATGATGTTGTTGAAGCGGCCTTATGCAACAACCCACAAACACGTGAAGCATATGCCAATGCTAAGGTTCAGGCGGCGCAAGTGGGCATTGCTGAGTCCGCTTATTTGCCGTCGGTCAAAGATAACGTTTCGGCCAATTTAAATTTAACGTATCCAGATCAATCTCGCAGCAACCCTTACAGCAATCTTAATAACAGTATCGTGGCATCTTATTTGTTATACGATTTTGGAAATCGCGATGCCAATTTAGAAAGTGCACGTCAATTGTTACAAGCTGCCAGCGCTACGCAGAACAGCGTTGTACAAAATCTGTTATTGAGCGCCATTCAGGCCTATTACCAAGTGCAGGCTGGTATTGCGGCACTGGATGCGGCGCTTGAATCTGAACGTGCTAGCGATGAGAGTTACAAAGCTGCAGAAGCGCGTTATAAAGCAGGTGCAGCAACTCCTGCTGATAAATTGCAGGCACAAACACTGTTCGCACAAAACACCCTCTCCCGCATTACCGCCGAGGGCTCATTAAAAAATGCTTACGGCTTACTGGCCAATGTAATGGGCTTGGCTGCCAATCAAACACTCAAATTAACAGCAATTACACGCACTCAAACAACTAATAACATTGACCAAGATATCAATGCTTTAATTGAGCAAGCACATACACGTCGGCCAGATTTACTTGCCAGTGAGGCACAATTAAAAGCGGCTCAAGCCAATATCGAAGCCAGTCGGGCTTCTGCCAAACCAACGGTATCAGTTGGCGTTTCTAATAATTTACAAAATGGCAGTAGCCAATCATTTAATAACAACTCCACTTTAGGCATCACAGTTTCAATTCCATTATTTAGCGGCTACGGCCCTACTTATAGAGTTAAGTCTGCTGAAGCCAGCGCAGATGCTCAAATGGCACAACGCGACCAATTACGCTTGCAAATATCACTCGATGTGTGGCGCGCTTATCAAAACTTGCGCACTGCCAATGAAAGTACCCATGCCGCTAAAGTGCTGGTAACTAGTGCAGAAGAATCATCGCGCGTTGCGCTTGGGCGCTACAAGGCAGGGGTTGGCAACATTATAGACACCCTCAATGCACAAAGCGCATTAGCCAGCGCCCGCCAGCAACAAATTCAAGCTAATTTAAACTGGAATATTGCGCGCGCCGCGCTTGCGCAATCGATTGGCGGTCTGGATAACGCCATGATTCAATCGCTGCCAGAGACTAATACTCAAAAAGCTAGTAATCTAAAAGATAGCACCTCAACACCTGCACTTGGAAACCAACCATGAGTCGACTACTAAAAAAAATGATTATCGCAATCGCGCTACTTGCACTAGCAATTGGCGGTTTTTATTATTATCAACAGAAAAAAATACTAAGGCCTGAAGACCTCTACCGCTTTCAAGAAATCACACAAGGCGATGTAGCACAGTCTGTTTCAGCCAATGGCACATTGAATCCAGTCACACTTATCAGCATCGGCACTCAGGTTTCTGGGCGCGTTAGCAAACTCTATGTAGATTTCAACGATAAAGTAGAAAAAGGTCAAATATTGCTTGAGCTAGATGATTCTCTTTTCACCGCACAAATTGCGCAAACACAAGGCGCTGTGCGCAATGCGCAGGCTTCTGTGGAATTAGCGCAAGCCAATGAATCACGCATTCGCTCTTTATTTAAACAGGAATACGTATCGGCACAAGAGTTGGATCAAGCAGTGCAAGCGCTAAAATCATCGCGTGCTCAGCTTGAAACGGCTCGTGCTCAATTGCAACGCGATCAAACCAATCTTAGTTATTCGGTTATCCGCTCACCTGTTTCAGGCGTCGTTATCGCCAGGCTAGTGGATGTAGGGCAAACGGTTGCAGCTAGCTTTCAGACACCAGAACTCATCAAAATCGCTCAGGATTTATCCAAAATGCAGATTGACTCTAGCTTTGCCGAAGCCGATATTGGCAATATCAAAGTCGGGCAAAAAGTGAAATTCAACGTGGATGCTTTCCAAAACCGCGATTTTGAAGGCATGGTGAAACAATTGCGCCTTAATCCCACTGTAACCTCAAACGTGGTTACTTACGATGTCGTGGTTTCGGTAGATAATCCTGAGCAAATACTGTTACCTGGCATGACCGCTTACGTCAGCATTCAGGTTGCCAAGCACGATAATGTATTTTTAGCACCTAATGCTGCACTACGCTTTAAACCTAAGCAAGATGAAGCCTTTGCAGGTAAACCCGCTTCTGGTAAAAGTCGTGGGAAGAAAAAAAGTGGTCAAGACGATGCATTTTTAGGTAAAGTTTATGTGCTTAAAAATGCGAAACTCGAACCTATAAAAGTGAAAGTAGGTATTTCAGATGGGCGCTTTACAGAAATTACTAGTGATAGCCTAAAAGCTGGTGACCGTGTCGTTGTGGGCGATGCGCAAGGTGATAGTGCTGCTCCCGCTTCCAGCCAAAGCAATATGCGCATGCGGATGTTCTAATGGCAAAAAATGTCATTTTTATTAAAGACTTGTACAAACACTATGAAACAGCTGCTGGCCCTTTCCCAGTATTAAAACAGGTTAATTTATCGATAGACTCTGGTGATTTTGTTGCCATTATGGGTCCGTCTGGCTCTGGAAAATCTACGTTTATGAACATTTTGGGCTGCCTAGATAAACCCAGTAATGGCGAATATACCTTGGACGGGCATAAAGTTTCTCAGTTAGATGATGCTGCGCTGGCGAAAGTACGCAACCAAACCATCGGCTTTGTGTTTCAAGGCTTTAATCTGCTAGCACGTTCAAGCTTGCTGGATAATGTTGCCCTGCCGCTAGTATATGCGGGGCTTGATAGAGCCGAGCGTCATGCTCGAGCAAAAATACTGTTAGAAAAAGTTGGCTTAGGCAAGTACCTCAATTCCAGACCTAACCAGATATCGGGCGGTCAGCAACAGCGGGTGGCCATTGCACGTGCCTTGGTCAATCAACCAAGATTGATATTAGCCGATGAGCCAACTGGTAATCTGGACAGCATCACCAGTGAAGAAATCATGGGCTTATTTGAAGAGCTTAACCAAGATGGCATCACCATTGTATTGGTCACGCATGAGCCAGATATTGCTGAGCACGCACGTCGCCAAGTGCGGTTTCTTGACGGTCGGATTGTCGAAGACTCTTTAAGCCAAAACCGAAAAATGATTGAGGAAACCGTCTGATGTTTACCGCTATGCTTGGCGAAGCTTGGCACGCCATGGGCGCCAATCGCTTACGTACTTTTCTAACCATGTTAGGCATGGTCATTGGCGTAGGTGCGGTAGTATTGATGATGGCAGTTGGGCAAGGCGCACAATACTCTGTTTCACAATCCATCAACGCTATGGGTAGCAACCTGTTCATCGTACTATCAGGCTCTCAAACGGCAGGTGGCGCCAGAACTGGCGGCGGTAACGCCTCTACACTAAATGTAAAAGATGCCGATGCCATTACCGAGCTGGATGGTGTAAAAGGCGTTGCGCCACTGACAATGGGTAACGCACAAATCGTCTATGGTGCTAATAACTGGAGTACCAGCATCATCGGCACTACACCAGCCTACCTAGAAGTACGCTCTTGGAATCTCACGGATGGCTATGCCTTTTCAGACTCCGACATTCGTTCAGCGACGCGTGTGGCATTGATTGGTAAAACAGTCATACAAAACATTTTCGGCGATGTTGATCCGATAGGAAAAACCATACGCATTAAGCAAAATCCTTTTGTGGTGATGGGCGTGCTGGAGAGCAAAGGTCAAAGCTTAGATGGCCGTGATCAAGATGATACGATTATCGTGCCACTGACCACGGCGCAACGTAAACTATTTGGCGGCCAAACGCCTGGCAGCGTGCGCCAAGTGATTGTTCAAGCAGACTCAGACAAGATGATGCCTATCGTGGAAGATGGCCTAAATAGCCTACTGCGTCAACGTCACAACATGCGAGAAGGTGCAGAAAGCGACTTTACCGTACGCAACTTGACTGCGCTGGCCAACTCAGCAGCAGAAACTACTCGCACCATGTCGATGCTGCTAGGCGCCATTGCCTCGGTATCCTTGCTGGTCGGCGGCATCGGCATTATGAACATCATGCTGGTATCAGTCACCGAACGTACCCGAGAGATTGGTATTCGCATGGCGATTGGCGCGCGAGAACGCGATATTCTGCTGCAATTTTTGCTAGAAGCAATTGTCATATCCATTGTGGGTTGCCTCATCGGTTTATTTATTGGGGTAGGCGGCGCTGTATTAGTTAATGTGCTGACCGATGCGGCAGTGGTCATTTCAGGACAATCCGTCGTTCTAGCTTTTAGTGTAGCGGCAACTGTCGGCGTATTTTTTGGGTTTTACCCTGCCCGCAAAGCGGCGCGCTTAAACCCGATTGAAGCACTACGTTATCAATAATTGATTTAAATAGTCGTAAACTGCTCAAAATATTCAACCATTATTGATTTTAAATTAAAATGAAATAGATGAGAAATAACTGTAAGGTTGTCATCTAATCATGATTTCGTATGTTAATTAACAAAAGTCAGCAATAGGAGATTTCACTTGAAACAATTTCTAATCTTAGCCGCTTTAGCGCTTACTGCCATCACTACACCTGTATTAGCAGCCGATGTTGGGGTGTCCGTTACGATTGGACAACCAGGCTTCTATGGCAGAATCGATATTGGTGATTATCCTTATCCACAGCCACGAGTAATCTATAGCCAACCAAGGGTAGTTGAGCGTGTATATCTAGAACGTGAGCCTATTTACTTACACGTACCACCAGGCCATGCTAGAAACTGGCCCAAGTTCTGTAACAGATATAATGCCTGCGGTGAACGTGTCTACTTTGTACAGGACAGCTGGTATGAGCATGATTATGCGCCGTACTATCGAGAACAACATGCTGATCGCCGTGATGAGCGATGGGAAGATCGCCATGAACATGGGGATGAACATCATGAACGTGGTGGTGACCATCGTGATGATTACAGAGGTGATCGTCGTAACGACCATGATAACGATGGCCCTGACAATAATCAGGGGTATAGTAACAATGGTCACGGCAAGAATAAAAACCATGGCCAAAACCACTAGGAGATTCATTATACACAGACAGCCGAGTACGATAATCGTTAACATAATGCGTACATAAAGGGTTCTTTGACGTTTACTCTTTACTAACATGCCCTGTCTAACGCATCAATAACCAATAAAAAAGCCGCTTTTCAGCGGCTTTTTAAACTTCTAATACTACTCTTTCAATGAACGTTTACGTTCATGCTCCAGCAAATAACGTTTACGAATACGGATAGTTTTTGGCGTAATTTCGACCAATTCATCATCATCAATAAACTCTACAGCAGATTCTAAAGTGAGTGCGATTGGCGTAATTAGACGTACGGCTTCATCGGTGCCTGATGAACGCACATTAGTTAATTGCTTACCTTTAATCGGGTTCACAATCAAATCGTTATCACGACTGTGAATACCGATGACCATACCTTCATACAATTTATCGCCTGGTACAGCAAACATTTTGCCGCGGTCTTGCAGTTTCCATAAGGCATAAGCTACCGCTTCGCCGTGTTCGGCAGAGATTAGTACGCCATTACGACGGCCCGGCATATCGGGCTTAACAGGCGCGTATTCATCAAAAATATGTGCCATTAAGCCTGTGCCACGCGTCATGGTTAAAAACTCACCTTGAAAGCCAATTAAGCCACGTGCGGGAATTTTGTAT
>JANXWL010000015.1 GCA_025351225.1 Methylotenera sp.
CGGTAGAGCTGATTGCACCGATTGCGATGGAGGAAGGCTTACGCTTCGCTATTCGTGAAGGTGGCCGTACTGTAGGTGCTGGTGTCGTGGCTAAAATCATCGCTTAAGATGATTTTAATTGTAAAGTTTATTGCGTAATTATTCGTAATAGGTGTTTGAAAAGCTACGCTAACAACCCAGCGTAGTTTTTCAGTTTTAAAAGATTATAAAGTTAAATAGGCCAATAGCTCAATTGGTAGAGTATCGGTCTCCAAAACCGAGGGTTGGGGGTTCGAGACCCTCTTGGCCTGCCAATTTAAAACGTTAGTTTATTTATAGTAAACTTATATAGATAAACTAAGTAAAAAAGTCTGAAAAGACAGACAGATAACGATAATGGAAAAAATTAAGTTAGTCTTGTCCGCGCTGCTTGTGGCGGCAGGAATTGCTGGCTTTTATTGGCTTGCAGATAAGGCATTAGTGCTACGCATACTTGTTATTTTAGCGGGTATGGCTGCAGCTATTGCTGTGTTGTGGACAACAACACAGGGTCAGTTAGCACTAGGGTTTATTGGCGAATCAGTAGCTGAAGCCAAGCGCGTTGTGTGGCCAACTAGAAAAGAAACGATTCAAACGGCTGTTGCGGTATTTATTTTGGTAGCAATTGTAGCCGCTTTCTTAGCGGTGGTTGATATTGGTTTTGCTTATATGGTGCAATGGTTAATGGGGCGGAGTACTTAATGAGTATGCGTTGGTATGCAGTCCAAGCGTTTTCTGGCATGGAGAAATCGGTTAAAGCCGGTATAGAGGATCGTATTTCACGCTCTGAAATCCAAGACCAATTCGGTGATATTTTAGTGCCAGTTGAAGAAGTGATTGAGATGAAGGCGGGCGTTAAAAAGATTTCTGAGCGCCGCCTGTATCCAGGCTATGTGCTTGTGCAAATGAGTATGTCGGATGAAAGCTGGCATTTGGTAAAAAGTACGCCACGTGTAACTGCTTTTATTGGTGGCAGCGCACAAAAGCCAACACCGATTAAAGACAAAGAAGTTGAAATCATTCTGCAGCGCATGGATGACAGTAAGTCTAATCCTACGCAAAAAATGACCTTTGAAAAAGGTGAGTCTATACGCGTAGTTGATGGGCCATTTAAAGATTTCTCTGGCAACGTAGAAGAAATTAATTACGAGAAAAGTAAACTGCGTGTTGCCGTGGTTATTTTTGGCCGCGCAACGCCAGTTGAATTGGACTTTAGTCAAATCGAAAAAGAAGTTTAGTAGCAAAAAAGTAGTTTGTTTTTTATTAACGGGGAGCTTTAATTTATTTAAAGCGCTTGCACCCACAGGAGAAGAAGCATGGCAAAAAAAGTACTTGGCTATATTAAACTGCAGATTCCTGCAGGCAAAGCCAACCCTAGCCCACCAGTTGGCCCAGCATTAGGTCAGCGTGGTTTGAATATCATGGAATTTTGCAAGGCATTTAATGCTGCAACACAAGGCGTAGAGCCAGGCTTGCCAATTCCAGTAGTGATTACCGCTTTTGTGGATAAGAGCTTCACTTTTGTGATGAAAACGCCGCCAGCGACGATTTTAATCAAAAAAGCAGCCAAAATTGAAAAAGGTTCAGCTACACCACATACTGATAAAGTAGGCAAAATCACCCGCAAACAAGCGGAAGAAATTGCAACAACCAAAATGCCTGACTTAACAGCAGCAGATATGGATGCTGCCGTGCGTACTATCGCAGGCAGCGCGCGCAGTATGGGCATTGAAGTGGAGGGCGTATAACATGGCTAAAAGAATTAACGCGCTACGCGCAGCAGTAAATCGTGACAAACTTTATCCTACAACTGAAGCGCTAAATTTGGTTAAAGAAGGCGCAAAAGCTAAATTTAATGAATCAATTGATGCGGTATTCAACTTAGGTATTGATGCACGTAAATCAGACCAGCTCGTTCGTGGCGCGCTGGTATTGCCAAACGGCACAGGAAAAGTAACCCGTGTAGCTGTATTTGCGCAAGGCGCGCAAGCAGAAGCTGCAAAAGCAGCAGGTGCGGATATTGTTGGTTTTGAAGATTTGGCCGAAAAAGTAAAAGCGGGCTTTTTAGATTTTGACGTTGCGATTGCCACGCCAGATGCAATGCGTATTGTTGGTACGCTTGGTCAGGTGTTGGGCCCACGCGGCTTAATGCCAAATCCAAAAGTGGGTACTGTAACACCTGATGCAGCAACAGCAGTTAAAAATGCTAAAGCGGGTCAAGTGCAATATCGTACCGATAAAGGCGGCATTGTGCATTGTACAATCGGCCGCGCTTCATTTACGGTTGAGCAGTTGCAAGGCAACTTAGCAGCGCTAGTGGATGCGCTTAATAAAGCAAAACCAGCCGCTGCTAAAGGTGTATTTTTGAGGAAAATTTCAGTTTCGAGCACCATGGGTGCTGGCGTACGTATTGACCAAGCGACTGTTGCATAAGAATTTAAGAATTGTTGAGTAACTTTTAGTTTACTCAAAAAAGAACTTTGGGCTTGCTGTTTAGAGAGTTAAACAACAAGAGCATCAAAGACCGTGGGAACCTTTAGCTTTTAGTGGTGAGGGTTTAATTGAGGCGGATAGTTGATGGGTGAATAAAGATGCTTTTTGTCTTTAATCCTCTGTCATCAATTCTCTGAATCCAACGCAGATGGCGCAACCCGACACAGGATTTGCAATATGCCTGAATAAGGACGCCGTAAAATGGTTTTTACGGGATTTAATTCTAAGTTGTGTAAAGGCTGATTCTGTTTTAGTAATAAAACAGAGATTTTAACGGAAGGAAAGAGGACGATGAGTCTAAATCTAACAGAGAAAAAAGCAGTCGTTGCCGAAGTAAGTGCGCAAGTTGCACAAGCTCAAGCAATTGTGTTGGCTGAGTATCGTGGCATGGGTGTAGCCGATATGACCATACTACGTGCCGAAGCAAGAAAATCAGGCGTTTATTTACGTGTGTTGAAAAATACGCTAGTACGCCGTGCTGTTGAAGGCACTGCATTTTCAGGCTTAAGCGCAGAGATGGTTGGGCCATTGGTGTTTGGTATTTCTACCGACCCAGTTGCTGCGGCAAAAGTCATGAACAATTTTGCTAAGGCAAACGATAAGTTCGTAATTAAATCCGGCGCAATGCCAAATCAAGTGATGAATGCTGCTGGTGTTCAGGCCTTGGCTTCTATGCTCAGTCGTGATGAATTGTTAGCTAAATTTGCGCGTACGCTCAATGAAGTGCCAACCAAGTTTGCACGTGCACTTGCGGCAGTTCGTGACGCTAAAGCAGCTTAATTCACCCAACATTAAATTTTAAGTATTAAATTATAAGGAATATTCAAAATGGCAATTTCAAATGCAGATATTTTAAATGCAGTAGGTAGCATGACAGTGTTAGAGTTAACCGCACTGATTACAGAAATCGAAGAGAAGTTTGGCGTGTCAGCAGCAGCGGTTGCAGTTGCAGCAGGCGGCGGCGCAGGCGGTGCAGCTCCAGCTGCAGCGGCTGAGCAAACAGAGTTTACTGTAATGATATTAACATCTGGCGAACAAAAAGTAAGCGCGATTAAAGCAGTACGCGAATTAACTGGTTTAGGTTTGAAAGAAGCTAAAGACTTGGTTGATGGCGCACCAAAAGCAGTTAAAGAAGGCGTAAACAAAGCTGACGCTGATGCAGCGTTGAAAAAATTGATTGAAGCTGGTGCAACTGGCGAAATCAAGTAATTAAAAGATTTAAACGTAACTAATCAATGTAACTTTGGCTGACGGGAGACCGTCAGCCTTAGCCATTTTTAAGCGGCAATAGTTGTAACAAAATGTAACAAATTATTTGTATATTTTTTATACATGTTAAGTAACTAAACCAGAAGTTAGAAATCAAAACATTGCAGTGGATGAAAAGTGTTTTGTCTTCTACCCTCAAAATATCAGGAGACGCTATGAGCTATTCCTTTACCGAAAAAAAACGCATTCGTAAAAGCTTCGCCAAACGTGAAAGTGTGCAAGAGGTACCTTACTTGCTTGCGATGCAATTAGAATCATACAAAGCATTTTTACAAGCAGAAATCCCAGCAGACAAACGTGCTGCGGCTGGCTTGGAATCAACATTCAGTTCTGTATTCCCCATTGTTAGCCATTCTGGCAATGCGCGTTTAGATTATGTAAGCTATCAACTAGGCAACGAGCCATTTGATGTAAAAGAATGTCAACAGCGCGGTCTTACTTTTGCTGCGCCATTGCGTGTAAAAGTGCGCCTTACTATTATGGATAAAGAGGCTTCAAAGCCGACCGTAAAAGAAGTGAAAGAGCAAGAAGTCTATATGGGCGAATTGCCTTTGATGACTGAAAATGGCTCATTTGTGATTAACGGTACTGAGCGTGTAATTGTGTCGCAATTGCACCGCAGCCCAGGCGTATTCTTTGAACATGATCGTGGAAAAACCCATTCATCAGGTAAATTGCTGTTTTCAGCACGTATTATTCCTTACCGTGGCTCATGGTTAGACTTTGAGTTTGATCCTAAAGATTACTTGTATTTCCGCGTCGATCGTCGCCGTAAAATGCCAGTGACTATTTTGCTTAAAGCCTTAGGTTATACACCAGAGCAAATTTTACAAACGTTTAACGATACCGATACCTTCCACATTGACCCAAAAGGTGTGGAGTTTGAGTTAGTAGCAGATCGCTTGCGCGGCGAAATGGCTAAATTTGATATTGCAGATAAAGATGGCAATGTATTAGTAGCCAAAGATAAGCGCATTACAGTTAAACACATTCGTGATATTGAAAAAGCAGGCGTTAAGAAGATAGCAGTACCGACTGATTTTATTATGGGCCGTGCGCTAGCCAGCAATATTATTGATAAAGAAACGGGTGAAATTGTTGCGACAGCAAATGATGAAATCACCGAAACTTTAATCGAAAAATTGATTGAGGCGAAAGTTAGCCAAATTAATACCTTGTACACCAATGATTTAGATCATGGCGATTTTATTTCACAAACCCTGCGTATTGATGAAATCCCCGATCAATACAGCGCTAAGGTAGCAATTTACCGCATGATGCGCCCAGGCGAGCCGCCTACTGAGGATGCTGTAGAAGCTTTATTCCACGGCCTATTCTTCAACGAAGATCGTTACGATCTATCCGTTGTTGGTCGTATGAAGTTTAACCGCCGTGCGTACCCAAATAAGCAAGAAGAACGTAGCGCCAATTGGATGCGTAAGTTTTACGAACGTGTTGGTCCACAAATTGATCAAGGTGCAAATATCTTATCAAACGATGACATCTTGTCTGTGGTCGGTGTTTTATTAGAGTTGCGCAATGGTCGTGGTGAGATTGATGATATTGATCACTTAGGTAATCGTCGTATTCGTTCAGTAGGCGAGTTGGCCGAGAACCAATTCCGCGCCGGTTTAGTGCGTGTAGAGCGCGCAGTAAAAGAGCGTTTAAGCCAAGCGGAATCTGATAACTTGATGCCGCATGACTTGATTAATGCTAAACCAGTTTCTAGTGCGATTCGTGAATTTTTTGGCTCAAGTCAACTGTCACAATTTATGGATCAAACTAATCCACTCTCAGAAATTACGCATAAACGCCGTATTTCTGCGCTTGGCCCAGGCGGTTTAACACGTGAGCGTGCAGGTTTTGAAGTGCGCGATGTGCATACAACACATTACGGCCGTGTCTGCCCAATCGAAACGCCAGAAGGTCCGAACATTGGTCTGATTAACTCGCTTGCATTATATGCGCGTACCAATCAGTATGGCTTTTTAGAAACGCCATATCGTCGTGTAGAAGGCAACAAGGTATCAGATACTATTGATTATTTGTCGGCGATTGAAGAAAGCCAATTCATGATTGCGCAAGCAAACACAGAATTGGATAAGAAAAATGTATTTACTGATGATTTAATTTCATCACGTCATTTAAACGAATTTACCATGACGCAGCCAGAGCGCGTGCAATACATGGACGTTGCGCCTGGCCAAATTGTGTCAGTTGCGGCTTCATTGATTCCGTTCTTAGAGCACGATGATGCGAACCGCGCATTGATGGGTGCCAACATGCAACGCCAAGCGGTACCATGTTTGCGTGCCGAAAAAGCCGTGGTAGGTACAGGTATTGAACGTACTGTTGCGATTGACTCTGGCACCACGGTGCAAGCGCGTCGTGGAGGTATTGTTGATTACGTGGATTCTGCACGTATCGTGATTCGTGTAAACGATGATGAAGCCAAAGCTGGTGAAGTAGGTGTGGATATTTACAACCTCACTAAATACACTCGATCTAACCAAAATACCAATATTAATCAGCGCCCATTAGTTAAAGTTGGCGATATGCTGGCACGCGGTGACATTATTGCCGATGGTGCATCGACTGATATGGGCGAGTTGGCGCTTGGCCAAAATATGTTAGTGGGCTTTATGCCTTGGAACGGCTATAACTACGAAGACTCTATTTTAATTTCAGAGCGTGTAGTGGGCGATGACCGCTATACTTCAATTCACATTGAAGAGCTTTCAGTGGTTGCGCGTGACACCAAATTGGGTGCAGAAGAAATTACGCAAGATATTTCAAACCTAAGCGAGCGCATGCTTGGCCGTTTAGATGAATCTGGCATTATCTACATTGGTGCAGAAGTTGAGGCTGGAGACGTATTGGTTGGTAAAGTGACGCCAAAAGGCGAGACACAACTGACACCAGAAGAAAAGTTGCTGCGCGCAATTTTTGGTGAAAAAGCGTCCGACGTTAAAGATACGTCACTTCGCGTGCCTTCTGGCATGAGCGGTACTGTCATTGATGTGCAAGTGTTTACACGCGAAGGCATTGATCGTGATTCACGTGCGCAACAAATTATTGATGATCAACTAGCACATTATAAGACCGACCTTGCTGACCAAATGCGTATTGTGGAAGACGATGCCTTTGGTCGTATTCGTCGCTTGCTTGAGGGTAAAGCGGCTACTGGCGGTCCTGCTAATTCGACTGGCAAACTGAAAAAAGGTGATACTTTAACGGCTGAGTATTTAGAATCTGTTGGTCGTTACGATTGGTTTGATATTCGCCTGTCTGATGAAGAAGCTGCCCGTCAACTGGAGCAATTGAAAGATAGTTTGGCGCAAGCACGTGTAGACTTTGATAACAAGTTTGATGAGAAAAAACGCAAACTCACACAAGGTGATGAATTGCCACCTGGTGTGCAAAAAATGGTTAAAGTGTACTTGGCGGTTAAACGCCGCATTCAGCCAGGCGATAAAATGGCGGGTCGTCACGGTAACAAAGGTGTAATTTCAAAAATTGTACCAGTGGAAGATATGCCGCATATGGCAGATGGTACGCCGATGGACATCGTATTAAATCCGCTAGGCGTTCCGTCACGGATGAATATTGGTCAGATTTTAGAAGTGCATTTGGGCTGGGCTGCCAAAGGTTTAGGTTTGCGTATTCAAGAAATGCTGGAGTCAGAGGTTAAGGTCGCTGAAATTCGCAAATTCTTAGAGCAAATTTACAACGATAGCACGGGCAAAAAAGAAGATATTAAATCTTACAGCGATAGCGAAATATTAGAATTGGCGCGCAACCTGCAAGACGGTGTGCCATTTGCAACGCCAGTATTTGATGGCGCGGCAGAATCTGATATTAAAGCCATGCTCGATTTAGCCTTCCCAGATGATGATGCGCGTACCAAGCAATTGCAATTCTCTGCTGGTAAAACACAAGTGAAATTGTTTGATGGTCGTACAGGAGATGCATTTGAGCGTCCTGTAACTGTAGGTTATATGCACGTATTGAAATTACATCACTTGGTTGATGACAAAATGCATGCACGTTCAACTGGTCCATATTCATTGGTAACGCAACAACCATTGGGCGGTAAAGCACAGTTTGGTGGTCAGCGTTTTGGCGAGATGGAGGTTTGGGCATTGGAGGCTTATGGCGCTTCTTACACACTGCAAGAAATGTTGACAGTGAAGTCAGATGACGTGAATGGCCGTACTAAAGTGTATGAAAATATTGTCAAAGGCGAACACAAAATTGATGCGGGTATGCCTGAATCATTTAACGTGTTAGTGAAAGAAATTCGCTCACTCGCTATCGACATTGACCTAGACAGAAATTAAGGAGAATTCACATGAAAGCTCTATTAGATTTATTTAAACAGGTAACACAAGAAGAAGAGTTCGACGCAATTAAAATCGCGCTCGCTTCACCTGAGAAAATCCGTTCATGGTCATATGGCGAAGTTAAAAAGCCAGAAACCATTAACTATCGTACCTTTAAGCCAGAACGTGATGGTTTGTTCTGCTCAAAAATCTTTGGTCCGATAAAAGATTACGAGTGCTTGTGCGGCAAATATAAACGTCTTAAACATCGCGGCGTGATTTGCGAAAAATGCGGTGTTGAAGTGACGCTTTCTAAAGTGCGTCGTGAGCGTATGGGTCATATCGACCTAGCCTCGCCAGTTGCGCACATTTGGTTCTTGAAAAGCTTACCAAGCCGCCTAGGCATGGTGCTAGATATAGCCTTGCGTGATATTGAACGTGTGTTGTATTTTGAAGCATTTATCGTAGTAGATCCAGGCATGACGCCACTTACGCGTGGTCAATTGCTTACAGAAGACGATTATTTAGCCAAAGTAGAAGAATACGGTGACGAATTCAATGCGGTGATGGGTGCGGAAGCGGTGCGTGAACTACTACGTACCATGAACATCCACAACGAAATTGAAACCTTGCGTCGTGATTTAGGTGAAACAGGCTCTGAAGCAAAAATCAAAAAAATCGCTAAAAGATTAAAAGTATTAGAAGCGTTCCAAAAATCTGGTATCAAACCAGAGTGGATGATTCTTGAAATATTGCCAGTATTGCCACCAGAATTAAGACCTTTAGTTCCGTTGGATGGTGGTCGCTTTGCGACTTCTGACTTGAACGATTTGTATCGTCGTGTGATTAACCGTAATAATCGTCTCAAAAGATTATTGGAGCTTAAAGCGCCAGAAATTATCGTGCGAAACGAAAAACGTATGCTGCAAGAAGCAGTGGATTCGCTGTTAGACAATGGTCGTCGTGGTAAAGTGATGACAGGCGCGAATAAGCGTCCATTGAAATCACTTGCTGATATGATTAAAGGTAAAGGCGGTCGTTTCCGTCAAAACTTGCTCGGTAAGCGTGTGGATTACTCTGGCCGTTCAGTGATTGTGGTAGGTCCACAATTGAAACTACACCAATGCGGTTTGCCTAAAAAAATGGCCTTGGAATTGTTCAAACCGTTTATTTTCCACAAGTTGGAAGTATTGGGTTTAGCCACTACGATTAAAGCTGCCAAGAAAAAAGTGGAAGAAGAAGGACCAGAAGTTTGGGACATCTTGGAAGACGTGATTCGCGAGCATCCAGTATTGCTGAACCGTGCGCCAACCTTGCACCGCTTGGGTATTCAAGCGTTTGAGCCAATTTTGATTGAAGGCAAAGCTATTCAATTACACCCGTTGGTTTGCGCGGCATTTAATGCCGACTTCGACGGTGACCAAATGGCGGTACACGTTCCATTAAGTCTCGAGGCACAAATGGAAGCACGTACTTTGATGTTGGCTTCTAATAATGTGTTGTCGCCCGCAAACGGTGAGCCAATCATTGTGCCATCACAAGATATTGTGTTAGGACTATATTACATGACACGCGATAAAGTAGCCGCGCGTGGTGAAGGTATGCGCTTTGCGGATGTGAAAGAAGTGCAACGTGTGTTCGATCAAAACATGATTGATTTGCAT
>JANXWL010000021.1 GCA_025351225.1 Methylotenera sp.
CATGAGCCTTCGTTTTCGCCTCAATTTACTGATTACCGCGCTACTGCTGCTGTTTATGTTGGCAGTGGGTTATGTTAATTTTAACGGTACTAAGTCGTCGATTCAAGAAGGTGTAGAAGCGGCCACTCGCGTAACTGTACAGTTGCTGGACACGGTCATTGTCAGTTCATCGCAAAATCCAGAGTGGGGTTATACGCATGATGTGATGCATCGCTTTTTAGAACATCTTGGGCATGTGCGTGGCAACGAGATTTTTTTGTACGATATTCGCGGTACTTTAATGTTTCAATCGCCGCCATCTAAATACAATACCAAAGAAAATCCACCGCAATGGTTTATAAATGCGTTAGACCCGCACGAAAAATCGGTAACGCGGTTTTTACATTTTGGCAAGCTAGAGGTGGTACCAAACCCTGCGGGTGGCATTCGCGAGGCTTGGGGAAAAATGCGGCGTTTATTGATGATTGGCGCGGTATTTTTTGTACTTTTAAACTTTGTTGTTTATTGGATGTTAGGCCATTGGCTGCGCCCTTTGCAGCCAATTTTGCAAGCCATTAACAAGATGGAGCAGGGCGATTTAACCACGCGTTTGCGTAGCTTTGATTTGCCCGAGTTTGAAAAGATTGGCCATAGTCTAAACCGCATGGCAGAATCGCTGGCGGCCGAGCGTCAGCTGGAGGAAAATCGCCAATTAACTGCGTTAATTCAAAGCCATATTGAGGATGAGCGCCGTAGTTTAGCTAGAGAACTGCACGACGAGCTTGGCCAATATGTCACAGCCATTAAAACTTTTGCTGTTGCAATCGCTAACAAAACTAAAGAAGACTCATCTAGCAATGCTTTGCGCGATATTTCAAGTTACGCGCAAACTATTGTGGCAGCTGCGAATCATATCTACGATGGCATGCACAATATTATTCGACAATTGCGCCCAGGCTCGCTCGATAATTTGGGTTTAAGCGAAACGATTCGCGATGCGGTGAATACGGTGCAACAACAGCATCCTAATATAACGGTGAACTTACAATTAATGGGTAAATTAGACGCATTGGGCGAAAACTTAAACATTAATATTTACCGCATTGTGCAAGAGGCTATGAATAACGCTATTAAACATGCAGAGGCAACGTATATCAACATCAAGCTTGAAACCACTAAAACAGGGGCTTTGCAACTGACGATTAGTGATGATGGTAAGGGGATGGATA
Source organism: Methylotenera sp. (assembly GCA_025351225.1). Classification (GTDB taxonomy): domain Bacteria; phylum Pseudomonadota; class Gammaproteobacteria; order Burkholderiales; family Methylophilaceae; genus Methylotenera_A. The sequence goes on from JANXWL010000021.1 coordinate 1,209, forward strand.
TTAACGATGTAGATCAAACCAACCATTTTGGCTTGCTAGGCATGCGTGAACGTGTGCAAGGCTTTAAAGGCAGCTTTAATGTCGATTCTGACATCAAAGCCAAAACGGCTAATCGCGGTACCACCATTTACATTAATATTCCACAAGTAATCGCTATAGAGGAAAAAGTATGAGCCAAATCAATGTGATGCTAGTAGATGACCATGCTGTGGTGCGTATGGGTTTTAAAATGTTACTGGAATCAGCGGCTGACATTAAAGTGGTTGCCGAGGCCGAAAATGGCGAGGTGGCAATTAAAGCCTATATGGAGCATAAGCCGAATGTGGTTGTAATGGACATTACCATGCCAGGCATGGGCGGTTTAGAGGCAATTGAGCGCATTTTAGCCAAAGATAGTAGCGCGAAAATTTTAGTGCTAAGCGCGCACGAAGATTCGGTACACCCCAAGCGGGTGCTGAATGCGGGCGCAATGGGCTATTTAACCAAACGCAGTGCGGCAGAAGAGTTGATTAAAGCCATTCGCATGGTCGCTAGCGGCAAAAAATATATTGAGGCAAGCGTGGCGCAGCAAATGGCCATTCAGCAGCTATCGGGTAATCAAAGCCCAGTGGATGTGTTAAGCGAGCGCGAGTTTGAAGTATTTATGTCGCTGGCTAAAGGTAAAACGACGAATGAAATTGCCGAAAGCTTGTTCTTGAGCCCGCGCACCGTTGGTACACATTTGTATAATATTAAGCAAAAGTTAAACGCTAACAACTCAGCAGAAATCGCATTAATTGCGATGCGTAGCGGATTATTGGAGCCTTGATTTTATTTCAATTTTCGCGATTTTTAAATCGCGATGAATTGAGATATTATTGAAATTGATTTTTGCAATAATTTGCGCTCCTACAAAATCAATTACCTTTATAGCGCGCCACGTTTAGTTCGCCAGGGCTTGCCAGCTCTACCATTGCAATGCTACCGCTGGGCATTTTGCCAAATTCTGGCGGAATTAAAAAAGTAATGACTTTTTTGTCGCTTTTACCCTCTATTTTAAGCTCGCCCGTGCCAACGCCCCAACGTTGCCATTCGCGCTTTTGCGGTAAACTGGTTGCGCCTAATAAGCGCGCTTTCTCGTACACCGCGTTTTTTTCTTCACCAATTAACAAATTAAACAGCTCTACGCGTACTAACTGATTCCCTTCGATGATTGCGATGCGTGCTTCAATATCTTCTGCTGGCTGTAGACTTAAATCAGAAAGCGGCTCTGATATGGCTTTTACTGGTTCAAATGCAGTATTCATAATCGCCACTTGGTATGGATCTTGTGGCGTGTTTTGTAAGGCAATATTTTTGTTTAAAGCATTGCTATTAAAACTGTTATTAGTAAAACCATTGTTTACGTAAGCATTGTTATTGGCTTTGCGGTTGCTAGGGCCATCTTGCACATCCATGGCATTGGCAATGGCTCTATCTGCTACTCTAGTTGCAATAGAGCTGACGATTTGCTGCGCAATACTGCCACCCAAGCAGCCACTAAGCATGCAAGCTGCCAATAATAGCGCAATATATCTAAAAGTTATAAAAAGCTTAGTCATTAAAACTAACCTAGCGTTTGTAACGCGGAAAGTTCAGATTACTGCTAAGGTATTGAAATGTCTAGCACTATATGAGAAAGTTTTTGCTAGCCTGCATTATCTGTTGCATAAATGCTAATAACACCACTTAAAATAATCAGGCCGATGGCAGTATATTCAGATAAAGACAGCGATTCTTGCCAAAAAATCACGCCAAATAAGCTAGCAAAAATCACGGTGGTGTAAGCTAAGCTTGCCACAAGCAGAGTGTGACCAGTGCGGTAGGCGCGCGTCATGGCTAGTTGTGCAATGGTGGCCGAAATACCTAAACCTAATAGCGTTGGCATGTCTGCTAATGCAAGCGGAGTAAAATGTTGAGTCAGCATCCAAATGCCGCTGGCAATGGTCGATACAAACGTAAAGTAAAATACGGTACGCCAATCGGGCTCATTTAATTTGCCCAATTGCTTAACGTGGATATAGGCTAAGGCCGCACCCATACCAGACAAAAGACCCAGCGCGCCAGCTAGTACATCGCGTTGATTTAATACGGGTTTTAGCAATAACACCACGCCAATAAAACCCAATAGCACTGTGCCATAGAGAATCGGCTTTGGTTTTTCGTGTAGAAAAAATGGCATAAAAATCGCCAAAAATAAAGCCGATGTGTAGTTAAGCGTAATTGCAGTTGCAAGCGGTAAGTGTGCAATGGCGTAAAAAAATAGAATTAGCGATGCCAAGCCGACCAAGGCGCGGCTCATTTGCTTAGCCATAAACGGTGTTGCAAGGGGTAATTTTTTGGTAAAAATATAGGCGTAAATAAATACCAAACCAAATGCAGAGCGGTAAAATACCAGCTCTGCGCTATTGAATTTATTCGCACCTACTTTTACCAGCGCGCCCATAATCGCAAAGCCCAGAGCGGCGACCAGCATCCATAGGCTACGCAAATGCGGCAATTTAAAGCTGGGTAATTTGAAATTAGGCATAGTTTTTCTAACACTAAAGGCTTAAATATACCAAATCGGCCAAATCAGGTACACTCATATTAAATTAAATTTAATTCTTAAAAATCAATCGTTCAGGGATAAAACATGACAAACGAGGTTAACAATCAAAAACTAACACCTATTGTTTTTCAAGGTAAAGCATCCGAGTATTTCGGCATTTGGATAGTGAATTTGTTACTTAGTTTGATTACGTTTGGTGTTTATTCGGCTTGGGCAAAGGTGCGTCGCAAAAAATACTTTTATAACAACACCTTAATCGACAATATTGGTTTTGATTACCACGCCAACCCAATCGCAATTTTAAAAGGCCGCGTGATTGCCTTTGTTTTGTTTGCGTTATACGTGTATGGCAAAGGTAGCAGCCCAATATTGGCAGCTGTACTGGTGTTACTGTTTTTTCTCGCCTTGCCTTGGTTAATCGTACGCGGCTCGCTGTTTAATGCCCGCAATACTAGTCACCGTGGCTTGCGGTTTGATTTCGTTGGTACAGTGAATAAAGCGGCGCGGGTGTATATTGGTTTGCCGATGCTCACCATTTTTACGCTGGGTTTGATATGGCCTTATATCGCGCATGAAAGAAGCCAATTTTTAATGAGTAATCATCGATTTGGACTAAGTCAATTTGATATGAGCCGAGTTGTGAAGCAGTTTTACAAAGTGTATCTCATTGTTTTTATTGTACCTGTTATTGGTATTTTGGCGGCAATTGCCATTCCTGCTTATCA
>JANXWL010000023.1 GCA_025351225.1 Methylotenera sp.
CACGAAACTGGGCGCAGCCTTAGGTGCGACACGTGCCGCCGTCGATGCAGGCTATGCACCTAACGATATTCAAGTGGGACAGACTGGTGTTGTAGTAGCGCCTGAATTGTATATTGCAGTTGGTGTGTCTGGCGCCATTCAACATACCTATGGCATGAGAGACAGTAAGATTGTGGTAGCTATCAATCAAGACCCAGATGCGCCTATCTTCCAAGTGGCGGACTATGGCCTTGTCGCGGACTTGTTTGATGTCATCCCCGCACTTACTGCAGCTATTCAATAATTACATACAATAAATTAAGAAAAAATTATGAGCAAATATTCAAGCGAACGTATACTCAGTGTCCATCATTGGAACGACAGTTTATTTAGTTTTAAAACCACACGTGACCCAGGTTTACGTTTCGAGAACGGCCAATTTGTGATGATAGGACTAGAGGTTGATGGCCGTCCACTTACCCGTGCCTATAGTATTGCCAGCCCTAATTATGAAGAGCATCTAGAGTTTTTTAGCATTAAAGTGCCTAATGGACCATTGACTTCACGTCTGCAGCATTTAAAAGTAGGAGATGAGTTATTAGTGAGCCGTAAACCAACGGGTACGCTAGTGATTCATGATTTAAAACCAGCTAAGAATCTTTATTTACTCTCTACTGGTACTGGTTTAGCGCCATTCATGAGCTTGATTCAAGACATTGAAGTGTACGATCGCTTTGAAAAAGTGGTATTGATACACGGTGTGCGTCACCTCAGTGAGCTTGCTTACGCAGACTTCCTCACCAAAGAACTGCCAAATAACGAGTTCTTTGGTGAGGAAGTACGTAATAAATTAATTTACTACCCAACGGTCACCAGAGAGCCTTTTCGTAATCAAGGGCGTCTGACTGATCTGATTAATTCAGGAAAGCTGTTTGAAGATATTGGACTGCCATCCATTAACCCAATAGATGACCGCGCCATGATATGCGGAAGCCCGCAAATGTTGGCAGACACAGAAGCTTTACTTGATAACCTAGGTTTTAAAGTGTCACCTCGCATTGGTGACCCTGGTGATTATGTAATTGAGCGCGCATTTGTTGAAAAGTGATTAGTTAAATTCACCGCTGATTTCTGCCATTCAAGACAGTTAAACAAGCGCTACCCACTTTCATTCAATAAAGCAATAAATACAAAGGGTTGCCTTTAGAGACAACCCTTTTTTAAGGTACTTTAATTGCTTGCTAATTGACTTTCCGCTTCACACCAAAGCTTTCTGTGATGCGGTCTAGCATAATCGCCAGTAACACTACGCCCAAGCCGCTTTCAAAGCCTAAGCCAATATCTAGACGTGAAATGCTAGATAGCACATCGTTGCCCAAACCGCCTGCGCCGACCATTGATGCAATAATCACCATCGACAGTGCCATCATGATGGTTTGATTAATACCTGCAAATAAATTAGCCATTGCGCTAGGAATTTGTACTTTGAGTAACAACTGAGTCGGCGTACAGCCAAACGCAATACCAGCTTCTACCTGCTCTTTATTGACTTGGCGAATGCCCAATGAAGTCAGTCGCACAACAGGCGGCATGGCAAAAATCACCGTGGCAATCACCCCTGGCACACGACCTAGCCCAAAAAACATGGCGGCAGGGATTAAATAAACAAAGGCGGGCATCGTTTGCATAAAGTCTAATATTGGGCGAATAACCGCTTCTGCACGGTCGTTGCGGCCAGCCCAAATGCCAAACGGTATACCTAATGCCAAACTAATTAATGTGGCTGAAAAAATCAGTGCTAGAGTAACAACGGTTTGATTGGCAAAGCCCATATTGTCGATGAGCAAGAACGATGCTGCGCAGAATAGCGCGAACTTCCACCCCAAACGCCAAAAGCCGATGCCAATAAAGATGGCTGCCAGCAGCCAAAACGGTATAAATGCCAAACCGCTTTCTATCGCGCCAGTAGAGGCATCAATTATCTTGCCAATTTTGTCGAATAAGCCGTGATCATTGTGTTCTAGCCAATCAACACCAGCGGCCACCCAGTTACCTATCGGTAGTTTATAGCTCATGCTAATTTCTCCTTACACAGTTTACGCAGCAACACGGTTTTGGTAATCGCTCCGATATATTCACCGTTTTCGTCAATAACGGGCAATGGGCAGGCATATTCCACCACTTTTTTCATGACTTCATTCAGCGGCATATTGCTTGGTATGGCGGTTTTATCTGGCAATATCGCATCGCGCAATTTCGCTCCAGACTTGTTCGCACAGGCCATTAAGGATTCTGCTGAAACCACACCGAGCACTTTGTGTTGCTCATCTAGCACAAATGCATATACGCGGTCATATATGCGCATGCGCTCTAAGGCTGCACTAAAGCCGTTGGCAAGGTCATCTGGCCGTTCAAAAATAGTGACTTGTTCTTTTTGCGCAACATCTTTGGCGGTGAGATATTTATTGGTGTCTACACCGTTAAAAAAGGCTTTTACATATTCATCGGCAGGGCGTTGCAGAATGTCGTCCGACGTACCAACTTGCACCACGCGGCCACCTTCCATAATGCAAATGCGGTTGCCGATCCGTAGTGCTTCATCTAAATCGTGCGACACAAATACGATAGTACGTTTTTGCTCTTGTTGCAGCTTCATCAGCACATCTTGCATCTCGGTACGACGTAGCGGATCAAGTGCTGAGAACGCTTCATCCATCAGCATGAGTGATGGGTTCACTGTAAGCGCACGCGCCAGCCCAACGCGCTGCTGCATGCCGCCAGAGAGTTGCGATGGCATGTGTTTGGCAAAGGTATGCAAGCCAACTTGCTCAAGCACTTCCATGGCGCGGCGCTCACGTTCTTTAACATCTACGCCAGCAATTTCAAGACCAAACGCGGCATTTTCAACTACCGTACGATGCGGCAACAAAGCAAACGACTGAAACACCATGCTCATGTCTTTGCGGCGCAAGTTCAACAGTTTGTCTGTGCTCATCTTAGCCACGTCTTCGCCATCAACAATCACACTGCCAGCGCTAGGCTCTATTAAGCGATTTAACAGGCGAATGAGTGTAGATTTGCCAGACCCAGAAAGCCCCATCAGTACAAAAATCTCGCCCTTGTTGATTTCGAACGAGGCATCTAGCACCCCCACTACTTGGCCCGTCTGTCGCAACACTTCGTCTTTATGCTTGCCGTCGTATAGCATCTGCATTGCTACATCTGGCTTGTTGCCAAATACCTTGTACAGATTTTTGACGACTACTTTCGCCTCTGTAGCTTCATTACTTCTGGCTGCATTTGAAGTTGTGTTCATTGGGCCTCCCTTTAATTGAGCTTGCTATTGCTCGATTGTGATAGTAATAGTGGTGCTAAATTTACTGTTACCTTTCAACTACTAAATTGCTCAGCGGTTTGCTGCAACATGGCAAAAATAAGCCTTGCTCGATTTCACGTGGCCGAATGCCACCGTTATGTTTCATATCAACCGTGCCAGAAATTAGCTTAGATTTACAGGTACCGCACAAACCTTTGCTGCAGGCCGATGGCAGCCGAAAACCCGCACTATGTGCGGCATTCAGCACAAATTGATCGGCTGCACAGCTAATGATAGCGCCACTTTTGGTGAGATCAACGGAGAAGCCAGCTCCATTGATCACTGGTGAGTTTGGTTTGGCAGTCGCATCCGCATCAGTATCTAGGTGCGCACTCATTTCATCAAAATTAAAGCTTTCTTCATGATAGTGGACCATATTAAAATCAGCAATTTTGAACATATTGCGTACCGCCGCCATATACGGGCTTGGGCCACAGGTGAAGATTTCACGCTGTAAAAAATCCGGCGCAATTTGCTTTAATAAATCGATATTCAAATAGCCCGTTGGCTGCGTCCAAGCGGCATCGGCTTTTTCACAAATAAACGCGGCGCGAAAATTGGGCTGATTAAACGCTATTAAGTCTAACTCTTTGCGAAAAATAATATCTTCTGGCGTTCGTGCACTGTGAATAAACACAATATCTTTGTTTTCTGCCAAATCGTGAAAACTTCGCGACATGGACATCAGCGGCGTAATGCCAGAGCCACCCGATAGAAATAAATACTGTTTTGCAGCATTGCTTGAAATATGAAGCGAGCAGCTAAAATCGCCCGCGATAGGCAGCACGGCAAGGTGATCGCCCACTTTCAAATGATCATGCAGCCAATTAGAAACGATGCCATTGGGTTGACGTTTAACGGTGATGGAAATGGTGTGCGAGCGAGCAGGAGAGCTTGAGACCGTGTAACTGCGGTGAATGATTTCACCGTTTATAGACAGCTCTAGCGTAATGAATTGGCCAGGTAAAAACTGAAAGCTTGCAAATTTTTCTGGCTTAAAATAAAAGCTTTTAACATCATGCGTTTCTTGAGTAATGTGACAGCAAATGAGTGGATTGTCTGCATTCCAAGATGGATGAGAGTTGGTCCAATATTCTGCTGTGTTGCGTGTCATTATTTAGCCGCTTTAATTGGAATCACATTGGCTTTATTGGCAATCGCGATCTCTAAGCGCTGAATGTACCAATTAGTGAATTTTTCCACCAGCTCCTCGGTGTAAGGCGAGTATGGCCCTGGCGCGTATTGGTCGCTTTTAACACCGCGTTGCGTGCGCTCCACCAAGTTAGAATCTTGCTTATTGGTTGCGCGCCATACTTCGCTGAGTCTATTAATGTCATAATCCACGCCTTCAACCGCATCTTTGTGCACCAGCCATGTGCTACGAACAAGCGTGTGTTCGGTATCAATTGGCAACGCGCTAAAGGTCACGATATGGTCGCTCATAAAATGGTGCCAAGAGTTTGGCTGCGTCCAAAATGATAGTCCGCCCAAGTTGCGCTGTGTAAGCTTGCCCAGCAGTTTTCGACTGGCGACTTTGCCGTCCATAGTTTGCGATTCACCCGCTTTTTCTAATGGGAGTCTTTGCGTTCTATATGCCGTGGCACAGCCATCTAATAAATCAATCTCGCTAGAAGGCAAGCCACAAGTCGCCCAGCGCGCGCCTTCCGTTTCAATTAAATCACGAAACTCTTGCACTTTAGCCGCGTTTTCAGGCGAAGGCTGATAGCCAAAACCAAACTCATACATCGAGGCTAGCAACTCAGGATGGTTAGCCACGCAGTGATAGCACTCGCGGTTATTCTCCATGGTCAGCTTCCAGTTGCCATTTTCGATAATATCTTCTTGTAATGCCACTTTGCAATCTGCAAGCCTGTGCGGCGCAATATAAGGCTCCATGGCTTGCTTCATATCTTCAAAATCGGCTGGCGGATTATCACTTAAGCAAATAAATAGTAAGCCCGCGATATTGCCCACATGTACTGCTTTTAGATTGTGGTCGTTCTTATCAAAATCTTCGCCCATGTGTTCGTTGTAGATTAACTTGCCCGATAAATCATAAGTCCATTGATGATATGGACAAACAATATTGCCAACGCTACCTTTTTGCTCATCGCACAATTGCGATCCGCGATGGCGGCACACATTGTGAAAAGCCTTAACATTCATGTCGTCGTCGCGCACAATAATCACTGAGTTATGGCCAACTTCCACGCGAATATAATCTCCTGACTCGGCAATATCGGGCTCTACAGCGACGAAAATCCAATGCTTACTAAAGATTTCGGTAATATCTAGATCATTGATTTCTTTACTTAAATAAAAGTCTGCAGGCAGCGTATAGCCTTTACGTCGGCTATTGATTAAATTGCGAATATCAGATGAAATGTTCATGGCAAATCCTTAATTTCCCTCTCAATTTTTCAATTAATTTTATTGTTGGTTTTAAAACTCAATAAGTTGATGTTCGCGCAAATAGCGCAGGATGACTTGTGCTTTTTCGACATTATTTCCCTCATTTACGACAGTGCCACCTTTAGCTTTGTTGCTAATGGCTGCCATCAGCCGTTCATGCCCAGTTTGTGCAGTTTGGGCGATCAGTTTAATTGGCTTGCGCGCTGGTTTTGCACGCCATTGCTTTGAATCTGCCTGCTTTGAATCGTCTATTATAGTTTGCATTTTTGTGTTGCTAGCGTGTAGCGTATTAATGTTGCCCAAGTTTTTTCGCGCATGAACAAAATGTAACGCCTCAGCGGCAGATGGATGCACCGCTACAACAGCGGGTAGGCTCACCAGCACACGCCGCCGCCGACCTTTGGGTAAAAACTGCAACACTTCTAATTGCTCGCGATTAGCTTTAATCTCTAATGCATCAGCTACGATTGGCACGTTTAATTTGGCAGCCAACAAATAAGGCAGTAGTCCGCTGTCCTCACCACTTTCAGCGCGTGTACCAGTTAAAATTAGGTTAGCGTCTGTCAGCTGCGCAGCTAGACTTTCGATTATATCGTCACTGTTTGGTACCACATCAATTTGCGTTGCACCTAGGGCGAAGTAGTCTTGTAAGGCAGGGTTACTAGGAGTGCCTGCGTGCAAAACTTGTACTTTGCTCGCCAAATTGAGCCCTAAAGCCAATGCCAAGCTATCATTATGACAATGGCGCGGCTCGCCGCTCACGGGGTGCCGTCCAGCAGAAACTAATACTGCAATGTGTTTCACAGAATCTTTCATGCCACCACCTCTTTTGCTTTTTCTATTTCTATCATCAAGGCTTGCATTACTGCTTCGGCATCGCCAATGACGGATAAATTAGCACGCTTTACAATGGGTGCGCTGGCGTCTTTGTTAATCGCAATGACATGGCGACAATCTTTGATGCCTTGTAAATGCTGCACTGCGCCAGAGATACCTATTGCCATATAAGTACTAGCAGTAACGGTTTTGCCTGTTGCGCCAATTTGCTTGTCGCGTGGAAATTTTCCGTCATCTACAACGACGCGGCTAGCACCCACAGCAGCGTTTAACGAGCTTGCCAAACTTGCCAGCGTTGCTAAATTTTGTACGCCATTGCCAGCAGAGACGATAAAATCAGCATCTTCCAAAGCAATATCTTCTGCGGCGCTGGTTTGCAGACCCATATCTTGATAGTGCGCTTGGTATGGGCTTGCAGCATGGTTAATGGTGGGCGCATCAATACGTGTAGCTTTTGCAGTAAAAGGCAGTTCTGCATCAACCGCATTTGGTGCGAGTAAGATAACTTCTGGTAAGTTACTTTGTGCCAACACACAGCCTCCAGATTGGGCACTGGCAACATGTTGCACATCAATTTCAAGTACATGTGTTGCCACTGACAGCTTCTTGAGTGCAGCTAGCCGCCTACCTAAATCACCGTCACCAATCAAGTTATCAGGCAAAAATATGTGTTTAGGTTTTAGTAATTCAATAATGGCTAATACCGAAGCCAGCTCTATGTCAGGTTGAAAAATTTGAAAGTCTAATGCTGGTAATATCATCACCTCATCTGCGGCTGCAGAGCTTAAATCATCATTTAATTCACCCAATATTAAGGCAAGCACTGCAGTTTCTGCATCTGCCAAAATCGCGGCCGCCGCGATTGTCTGTAGCGCGTGGTCATCAAGCGCACCTCTATCACTATGGGCGATTACTAATACTCGGGATTTTGGCTTACTTGGTGTTCGTAGCCATTTGGCTGGATGCGCTTCTACAGCGATTTGTGCCGTGCTAAGCACGATTCTTTTGATATTGTTTGACGGATGCTTTAAGTCAGCTGGCGAAGCTTGCACTAGTCGATGGGGATTGATGCGCGTCGTCATGTTGCTACTGAGCTTTCAACTACTAAACTCGCTGCGAGTAATTCAGCAATATCTAACACGTCAGGACGTTCGACTACGCCTTCCAACATCGCTGTGCATTGCGGGCAGGCCACAGCAACTATTTCAGCGCCTATGCTTCGTGCATCGTGAATACGAATATCGGGAATACGTTGTTTGCCAGGGATGTCAGTGAGTGGAGAGCCGCCGCCGCCGCCGCAACAGCGACCACGCATACCAGAACGCTCCATTTCATTCACGCTGATACCAATGCTTTTTAATAAAGCGCGCGGAGATTCGGTTTCATTGTTATAGCGCGCTAAATAACAGGGGTCGTGATAAGTGAGTTTGCGTGTTTCGATTGATTTACCTAGCTTTAATGCGCCACTACTAACTAATTGCGCTAAAAAAGTGCTGTGATGCAGTACCTCATAATGTCCGCCAAAAGCAGGATATTCATTTTTTAGGCTATGCAGCACATGTGGGTCAGCCGTTAAAATTCGCTTAAACTGCAGCGTGCTAAAGTTAGCAATGTTGCGTTTAGCGAGTATCTGAAAAGTCGCCTCATCACCCAGTCGCCGTGCAGTATCGCCAGTATCACTTTCTAACGCGCCCATTACAGAAAAATCTACTTTTGCGGCTTTCAAAAGCTTTACCAATGCACGTAGGGTTCTTTGATAACGCATATCAAACGCGCCTTCACCCGCCACCAGCAACACATCCACAGGACTATTAGGTTGCACAGTTTTTACGCCCAAATCAATCGCCCAGTAATAGCGCGCTTTATTATCGTCGCCATTTTGCGTAGCAGTTTGACGCAAATGCTCTAACGTTTGTGGTGCTTTATTGGGTGCGCTACCCTGAGTGAGTGTTAAATTACGACGCATGCCAACAATCGCATCGACGTGTTCGATAAGCATCGGACACTCTTGGACGCAGGCTCTACAGGTGGTGCATGCCCATATTGTTTCTGCTTCGATTAATGTTGGCACTACTGGCTGGCTTGGGCTGCCACTATGAATCCTAGGCTTGCTAATTGGCATGCCTCGGCTAGCGGTGAATGGATGAGTACTCCCTGCAAAACTAGCATCGGTGCCACTACTTAAACCGACGACTAAATCTTGAATGAGTTTTTTTGGATTTAAAGGCTGCCCTGCGGCAAAGGCGGGGCAAGCTGCTTCGCACTTGCCGCATTGCACACAGGCATCAAAACCGAGTAATTGATTCCAGTTGAAATCACTAGGCTTTTCGATGCCATACGCTGGGTGTCTATGATTAAAGTCACCATGATTAAAGTCCTTATGATTAAAGTCTTCAAGATTAAGCGGTTTCAGCGCAGTCGATAGTTTGCCTGAGAAGCGCTCTTGGCG
>JANXWL010000032.1 GCA_025351225.1 Methylotenera sp.
TAATCATCTCAGGCAATCGGTGCAAGGTTTGTGGGCCAAACACCACATCTACATACGGCGCGCGTTTGATAATACTGTCACCTTCTTGGCTGCCCACACAGCCACCCACACCAATGATTAAATTGGGATTTTTGGCTTTTAAAGGAATAAATCGACCAAGATGGCTAAAGACTTTTTCTTCTGCTTTTTCGCGCACACTGCAAGTGTTAAGCAAAATGACATCGGCTTCATCTACATTCTCAGTTTGCGTCATGCCATTGTCGGCGTGCAGCAAATCCGCCATGCGCGATGAGTCGTACTCGTTCATCTGGCAACCAAAGGTTTTAATAAAGACTTTTTTGGGAGAAGTGATTTTAGGGATGCTCAATTTAAATAGCTTAATTTATAAAGCAACATTTTAACGTATTTGCACATTGCCATGTAAAGCAGTGCAATCTAAGTTAGTGCAATGTAAAATAGGTAAATTCATTTGCTGAAACTTAACATGCAAGCACTGCCCATCTTTTTTAATATCAAAAACCGTCATTGCGTGGTGATTGGCGGCGGCGATGTTGCCATGCGCAAAGTCAGCATGCTGCTAAAAGCAAGTGCGGCAATTACGCTCTATTCGCCTACGATTTGCCATGAGTTGCAAGACTTAGTAACAGCGCAAAAAATTAAACATGTACAAACTAATTTTGAGCCAAATCAGCTGGCAGGCGCGTGCATGGTGATTGCCGCAACGGATGATGAGACGGTGAATATTGCCGTTTCCATTGCAGCGAAAGCGCAAAATATCCCCGTGAATGTGGTGGATGCGCCTGATTTATGCACGTTTACCATGGGTTCGATCATTGACCGCAGCCCAGTGGTGATTGCGATTTCTAGTGAAGGCAATGCACCTGTGCTAGCGCGCTATATTCGTGCCAAAATTGAAACGATGCTGCCCGCCACCTACGGCCGCATTGCCGAGATTGCAGGCGAGTTTCGAGAACAAGTCAAAGCTAAATTTGGCACTACCCAAGCCAGAAGAATCTTTTGGGAAGGTATATTGCAAGGCCCAGTAGTCGAGCGCGTGTTATCTGGCCAAGAGCAAGCTGCGCGCGAATTGCTGCAAAATATACTCAATGACACCGATGCAACTGCCAATAAAGGTGAAGTATTTTTGGTGGGCGGGGGCCCAGGTGATCCAGATTTGCTAACATTCCGCGCGCTGCGTCTGATGCAACAATGCGATGTATGTGTGTACGATAAGCTGGTGAGCCCCGAAGTGATGGAACTAGTGCGCCGCGATGCCGAGTTAATTTTTGTAGGCAAATCCCGCGATCAACACACCATGCCGCAAGAAGAGATTAACGAACTATTGGCAAAACTGGCATTGCAAGGCAAACGCGTATTGCGCCTAAAAGGTGGCGACCCTTTTATATTCGGGCGTGGCGGCGAAGAAATTGAAACCTTAATGCAGCACGGCGTACCATTTCAAGTGGTACCAGGCATTACAGCTGCCAATGGTGTTTCTAGCTACGCGGGCATTCCATTAACACACAGAGATTATGCGCAAGCTTGCTTGTTTATTACTGGGCATTTAAAGGCAGATGCTAATAAAAAATTAACGCTCGATTTGGATTGGATAGCCATGAGCCGACCACGCCAAACAGTGGTGATTTATATGGGCTTAGTTGGATTAAAAGAAATCTGCGAAAAATTAATTGAGCATGGAGTAGCAGCCACCATGCCAGTCGCTGTGGTGCAGCAAGGCACCACACAGCGGCAAAAAGTAGTCACCGCTACTTTGGCCGATTTGGCCGAAAAAGTAGAAGCGGCTGGTATGAAGCCGCCATGCTTAACGATTGTTGGCGAAGTGGTAAAATTGCGTGAAAAGCTTAATTGGTTTAATATTGAATCGATTTAACGAGTTAAGGCAAAGATGTTAAGTTAGGTTTAATGGGCTTAGATTCAAGGCTAAGTGTAAGGTTAACCCAAAGCAGGGCAATCTAACGACCACACTAAGCATGAGTGTAACGCAGGGCATAGACGTAACTTCAGCGCAGTTAAATGTTTTACTGTTAGAGTCAGATTCAAATTACGCACTATCGCTCAAACAAGTGATAGAAAGTAATCTATCCATCGTTGTCACATTTGTGCGTACCGCCAATATCGCCAGAAAATTATTAGAGCAAAACCACAATCGCTATTTTATTGGCATTACTAGCGTGCTTGATTTAGATTCTAACACGTTTGAAAAAGTAGATTTATTTAGCGAATTTCATTTACCTGTTATTGCCATTGTTGACAAGTATGAAGATAATTTACGCAATCAATTAATTAAACATCATGTGATTGATTACGTGGTGAAGGGTAATCAATTCGATAGCACCTATATTTGTGATTTGATTTTGCGCGTGCGCAAAAATCGTGATATTAAAGTGCTGGTAGTGGATGACTCCAAAGTATCGCGTTTTATTATTGCCCGCGAACTCTCCCTGCAGCAGTTTAAAGTAGTACATGCCGAAAATGGCCTAGCGGCCTTACAAAAGCTAAAAGAATCGCCTGATATCAAACTGGTGTTGGTGGATAATCAAATGCCCGAAATGGATGGTTATAGCTTTACTGCAAGAGTGCGCGAAACCCACAGCCAAGATGAGTTGATTGTGATTGGCGTATCGGGATCGGCTGATCCGCGTATTGCAGTTAAGTTTTTAAAAGCAGGTGCCAATGATTTTATTGCCAAACCATTTAATTATGAGATGCTGCTGTGTCGTGTTTCGCGCAACTTGGATATGCTAGACGCGATTAACTACGCTAAAAACTTATCGAATACTGATTTTTTAAGTGGTTTATATAATCGACGCTATTTTTTTGAGCAAGGCAATAAACTCCTCAGTGCGTTGGCATTAAAATCGTCTGACGAAGAGTCTGCGCTGACGGTGATGATTATGGATATTGATTTCTTTAAAAAAATTAATGATAAATTTGGTCATGACGTAGGCGATGTGGTGATTAAGAACTTTGCATCACATTTAAAGGCGCACTTTGCTAGCGATTTAGTGGCGCGCATAGGAGGTGAAGAGTTCGCGATTATTAGTGAGTCGCCGCAATATTTAAATAACTTTGATACAATTAACTGTTTTAGACAGGCCATCGCCGATCAAGTATTGCAAGTGAATAATGAATCACTACGCTATTCGTGCAGCATTGGTGTTACTAGCTTGGTAGGGCGAGATTTAGATGAAATGGTCGTGCATGCCGATAAGCATTTGTATGTTGCCAAACATAACGGGCGCAACCAAATATCGGGCAGCTTAGCCAATTAGCGGTTTCAGCCTTTTAAACTAATGCTGTATCGGCAGCGTCAATCGTGCTTCTAAACCGCCTGTAGGGCGATTCACTAACTCTAAGCTGCCACGATGTAGCTTGGCGATGCGGTTACAAATCGCCAACCCTAAGCCGCTGCCACCTTCGTTTTTGGTGCGTGCGCTATCCATGCGTTCGAATGGGCGTAATAGACGTTGCGCGTGTTCTGGCGGTATTCCCGGGCCGTTATCTAGCACGCTAATGACGATTTTTTCTGCAGTAATTTTGCTGGTTACTTCTACCTTTCCTTTGGAATAGGCATAAGCATTGCCGACTAAGTTATCGAGCAAGCGCTGCATCGCCAAGGGGCGCAGTGGAATAAAATAGGTTGAGCTTAGCGTCAATTTTAGGTCACGCCCAGCACGGGCTTGGCGATCATGTAAAGCAGTTAATAGATTGTTGATGTCCATCATTTTGGTCGGCTCGCCTTCTACGCCGCGCACAAAATCTAAAAATTGGTGGATGATATTATCCATGTCGGCAATGTCTTCAATCATGCCCGATTTTAGGCTTTCACATTCTTTTTCTGGCAGCATTTCAACCGCTAGCCGCAGCCGCGCCAAGGGCGTGCGAATGTCGTGCGAAACGCCCGCCAATAACAGGGTGCGCTCGCTATCTAACCTTACAAGCGATTCTGCCATCTCGTTAAAGGTACGGCTAACCTCACGTAGTTCGTCTACACTGTCTTCTGGCAGGCGCGGCGCAGGCTCGCCATTGCGTAAACGCTCGGCCGCATGTACCAGCAAATTGAGCGGCCGATTAATACGCGTAGCAATTAAATAGGCACCAAATAAGGAAAGTAGGCCTACTAATGCGCCCCACCACAGCCAATGCCAAGGAAAAGGTCTATCGACTTGAATTTTAGGAATCACTACCCAAAAATCGTCTTGATCCACGTTAAAGCTAATCCATAAGCCTGCGACACCATAGTGATTTACCGTAATAATGGTTTCTTCGCCCAGCCGCTCACGAATTTTTTGCGCAATCAGCTGAATAAAAGGGTCATTTGGGATGGGTTCGATATCTTCTAAAAAGTCAGCCACGTATACACGCACACCTTCGCGCCCAGAAAGCTCGTTTAGCAAGGCAACGCGTCTATCTTCGTGCGCCGCAATCAGGGATGCGCGGGTGTAATTAACAATGGTAATTGCTTGCAAAGCTGCTGTGGTGGCACGTGGTTCACGATCAAAATAATCAAAAATTTTGAGTGAGGCGTAAATGCTAATCGCTAATAATAGTGCGATTAGTAGCATTAAGCGGGCTAGCAGTGTGCGCGGCAGTAGTTTCAAGGCTTAAGTTTGCAGTTTAGCTTTAGTGCGAAGCTTCGCCGTCAGGGATAAACACATAGCCAAAGCCCCACATCGTTTGCAAATAACGCGGATGTGCTGGGTCTGGCTCAACAATACGACGCAAGCGCGATACTTGTACATCGATGCTACGGTCAAACACATCTAGCTCGCGACCACGTGCTAATTGCATAAGACGGTCGCGTGAAAGCGGTTGGCGTGGATGCTCGGTAAATACTTTAAGCAGCGCAAATTCGCCGCTGGTAATGGTGATTTGCATGCCATTTTTGCTTAAACTGCGGGTGGATGCGTCAAACACAAACTCACCAAAGTTAAAGGCCACGTTTTTGCCAGCATTTTCATCTGGACTATGCTCATGACGGCGCAATACCGCATTAATACGCGCCAATAATTCACGAGGATTAAACGGCTTGGGTAAATAATCATCTGCGCCCATTTCTAGGCCTATGATTCTATCAACCTCGTCACCACGCGCCGTTAACATAATAATAGGTGTACTCACATTGTTAGCGCGCAGGCGGCGACAAATAGCCAAACCATCCTCACCTGGCAGCATCAAATCTAGCACTAATAAATCGACGCTATTAGCAGCCAGTGCAATATCCATTTCTTTGGCATCAGCTGCAGTTTTAATGTCAAATCCTTGCTCGGTTAGATAACGTTGCAGCAAATCGCGCATGCGAACATCATCATCTACCATCAAAACCTTTTTGTTCGTTTCGGTCATGGTTTACTCTCGCACCTTAAGAATAATTAATGTAATTTGAGTAAGTATAAGTTTTAAGGTTTAATAAAGCTATAATTGCTCAAACTTTTCTGCGCGATGTACGTCCAAGCGCTATTGGTTACAATTACTTACAATTATGACAGGCTGTGAAACATTGCATTTACAACCTTAATTCATAGTAAGCGGCTAGTTAAGTTATCTGTCATTCACCAGTAATAGATATAGTTAAAAGGCATTTTTATCGCAATGATTTTAAAAGCACAATCCTATTTATTACAAACTACACTCATATTTTTATTGGGGGCATTGTTGCCATTAACTAGTCTTGCAGATGGCAAAAGTGTATCACTGGTCGAAGATAGACAAACACAAGATAAACAAGTCGCTGAAGAAAATGATCAAAACGGCTTAGAACAAACCCTAGAATACAATTTTAGCCCCGAAGATCGCGCGCGTTTACGCAAAGCGCTGGCAGACTACTCCAAATCGACAGATCCTGAACATCATCAAATAGAACTTAGACGTAAAGCCATGAAGGAAAGCGTAGAAGAGCGTTTTAATGGTTGCGATAAAGACAACGATGAGTCGATAGACCGCGAAGAAGCCACATTATGTTTGCCGCAAGTTGCCCGCCGTTTTGGCACGGTGGATGTGGATGAAGACGGTGTGATTACGTTAGAAGAGTTAGAGTTGGCGCAGACAAAAGCAATCGAACGCCAAAAAGCTGCTGAAGCAAAAGTTGAGGCACAAAAAATTCAAGAAGCTGAAGCTGAAATTAAAAATAAAAATAAATCAAAAGTTAATAAGCAAGCCCTTAACACCCATAAACGACCGACACAAACTCCTTCTGCTTCAGTAAGCGAGCCACAGTAAAAAAGCTTTTTTCAGTACTAAACACCTTAAGTATGTAGGTTAAAATCTTTACATGCCACCCGATATTTTAATAGAGCCAGATTTTTCAATAGAATTAGTCACCAGCATTAATGCTATATCTGCCAACGATTGGGATAACCTTGTCATTGGTGATTCATTAGGCGATGGCATACCTTTATTAAGCCATGCATTTTTAAGCGCGCTAGAAAACTCTGGCTCAGTGGGTGCTGGCACGGGTTGGGCACCACACCCTTTAATCGTTAAGCAAGGCAGTCAGCTTATAGGAGCAATGCCGCTGTATTTAAAAAGTCATTCGTATGGCGAATATGTGTTTGATTGGGCTTGGGCAGATGCTTACCAACGAAGCGGACTCGATTACTATCCGAAATTACTATCCGCGATTCCATTTTCACCCATCACCAGCTCACGTTTGTTGACCAAACAGCCTGAAGTAGCAGCATTAATGATTGATGCACTTATCAGCACAATGCACCAGCACAAGCTTTCTAGCGCGCATGTGCTGTTTCCAGATGCTGCTTGTGCTAAGCAGTTTGATACCGCTGGTTGGCACAAGCGTACTGGCGTGCAATTTAGGTGGCAGAATAAAAATTACGCCGATTTTGAAGATTTTTTAGCCATTTTAAGTCACGATAAACGCAAAAAAATTCACCAAGAGCGCAAAAAAGTACAGGCTGCAGGTGTAATTTGTAGGCACATTAAAGGTGCGCAAATTACTGAGCATGATTGGGATTTCTTCTATCGCTGTTATTGCAATACCTACGCCCAGCATCACTCTACACCTTATTTGACGCGCGCATTTTTTGACGAAATTGGCAAAAGTATGCCGCAAAATCTGTTGTTGATGGTGGCAGAAATTGGTGGAAAACCGATAGCAAGTGCGTTGAATATCTACAATCAAACGACGTTATTTGGCCGCTATTGGGGCGCGCTAGAGTTTGTATCTGGGTTACATTTTGAGCTGTGTTATTACCAAGCCCAAATATTTTGTATTACCGACAAAATTACTTATTTTGAGGGTGGTGCACAAGGTGAACATAAGCTAGCGCGCGGGTTTGAACCTAGGTCAACTTGCTCTTATCACAAAATTGCACACCCTGATTTTGAGGTAGCAATTAAAGATTTTTTAAACCGCGAATCAGCGGGAATTGCTGTATATACCAATGAGTTAGAAGAAAGAGCGCCGTTTAAGCAGGCTTAATAATTAAGCTAACTAGACTTAAGCTGTGCATTAAAGCGATTGATAGAGCTTATCAATCTGCATTTCGTCCACCTCTACCAGCGTGTCGTCATATTCATGCGCATCGTACTTAGCAAGCTCGTACCCACTCATCAACTTTACATTACTGGCTAATTGCGTATTCGTTAGCTGACGATTATTCAGCTTGCTTGCTTGTAAGGCATCATTTCTCAATAAACTTTTCATAATTGTTCAACTTTAATAATATTGGTTGCAATCAATAATCGCAATTTACATGCCAGTAAAATCACAACTTATTACTCATGTAACCTATTGATTAATAACTATAAATTTTTTAACTAAGCTAAGTATAGGTAAGTAAGTGATGTAGTAGCAACAACTAATGTTGATTTTTTGACAATTATGCTTGTTGGCAGGCAGAACTAATTGGATGATTAGCCGTGCAAAATGAGGATGTAGGGTTTATATGTATTCCACAGTTGATGGCAATGTGGCTTAATATCAAAATGGTTAATTATTTGACTAAATTATCACTTAAGTTTCTGCCGCTAGCGCTTCTACTTACGTTGGCTATGTCGGCTGCACATGCTGATGTATATGGTTATGCAGATACAGATGGTGCAGTTTATCTCACTGACAACCCAGCCCAAACCGATAGCGCAAACAGCGAATACGAACTACTGGCAGTTTCGCCCGTTGAGCCACTAAAAACCATATCGATATTTGATAATACGGAAGCTATTGCGACGGAAAGCAACGATACTATTGGCTCAAAAGCCTTATTATATAAAGATGAGGTTAAAGTTGCGGCGCTAGATAGCGGCGTTGAAACCGCCTTGTTGCATGCGGTAATTATTACGGAATCTAACTATAACGCAAGGGCAAGGTCGCCCAAAGGTGCGCAAGGCTTGATGCAGTTAATGCCATTTACCGCTAAGCGATTTGGCGTTAATAACTCTTACGACCCCGGCCAAAATATACAGGGTGGTGCGCGCTATTTATCGTATTTGCTTAAATTGTTTAAAAATGATTTTAGCTTGGCAGTGGCTGCTTATAACGCGGGTGAAGATGCAGTAATTCAGCATGGCAATAAAATACCACCGTATCGCGAAACGGTGAATTATGTTGGTAAAGTAATGGGGCTGTATAAAAAATTACGGGCTGGTTAAGTCTTATGCGCTTAAATAAAAAAATTGAGAATAATCTTGATGCACCGCTTGAACATAGCGCAGCAACAAAAGCGCGGCATCTTGAAAAGATTAATCAAAAACTACAAGCAGAGATCGAGCAACGTAAACAAATAGAGCTTGAGCTAACGATTAGTCGGCAAAAATTTAGCCATTTGGTCGAGCTAATGAACGAAGGTATGGTGATACAAGACCTTAATCAAACGATTACTTATGCCAATAAACATTTGCTTAAAATGCTGGGTTTGCCTCGCACAGAAGTAGTTGGCTATCATTTTAGCGACTTTGTTGATGTGGATTATTTAGAAGCTTGGACTGGCGGTAAGCTTAACAATATAAAAAGTGTTGAGTCGTCTTATGTATTTAAGATGAAAGGGCATGGCAATAAAACTTTATGGGTAAAAGGCTCGCCCCAACCGCTGTTTGATGCCGATAAAAATTGTATAGGCAGTTATGCCGTTATCACTGATATTAACGACCAAATTGAAGTTGAGCAAAAGCTATTGCGCACCGAGAGTAAGTTGCGCTCACTGGCCAAACAGGTGTTGTATGCGCAAGAGCTAGAGCGCAAACGCATTGCCTCTGAGTTGCACGATGGTATTGGACAAACCTTATCGGCTATAAAATTTTATGTTGAAAATAATATCAATAACTTGGGTGAAAAATCGGCGGCTACTGCGATAGTGCAGTTTGAGAAAGTGGTGCCAAAACTGCAAGATGCAATTGAAGAAGTACGGCGTATTTCAATGGCTTTACGCCCATCGTTGTTGGATGATATTGGCATATTGGCAACACTTAATTGGTTTTGTCGTGAATCCAACCATGGTGTACCCAGTATTGCTTTTACGTTTAAAAAGGACAATGTAAAAGAAGAGGATATTACCCCCAACTTAAAAACTGAAATGTTTCGTATTGTGCAAGAGGCTGTCAATAACGCAAGTAAATATAGCAAGGCAAATAATGTAAAAATCTTTACCAAAGATGAAGGCAAGCAATTACGCCTAGAGATTGTGGATGATGGTATTGGTTTTGACTATGCAGTAACTGCCAGCCAGCAGGGTTATGCTGAATCAAAGGGTATGGGTTTGGTGAGTATGCGTGAGCGTGTAGAAAACTCGGGTGGACACTTTACAGTGAATAGCGCACCGCAAAAAGGTACGGCTATTATTTGTTTATGGCCAAAAGGCAAGCATACTTTTGTGGATAACCGATCTGGGCGAACTGATAGAAGGAAAGATTTTAGAGTAAGGTAACACTTTGAAATTAAACTGTTTAATATTGTTATAACTGACCTTTTTGGGTTGCTTAATACCCTGTCAGAATGTGTTAGTATTTAAGAAAATATAACTCAGTAAAATGCTTGAATTTGCACAAATTACAATAATAAATTGGGAGTAGCATCAGCAATGCAGTTTAAGGTGAAAGCAGCGCGTTCTGGTGAGGGGGTGCTATATGTGAATATTGACGCCCTAACCAAGGATGATGCCATGCGTCAGGCTGCTGAACGCGGGCTTACCGTGCTATCGATGCACGCTAATGAGGCTTTACTTAAACGGCCTAAATTATTTACCACGCGCTTTTCACTTTCCTTATTCAGCCAAGAGCTGCTTGCCTTGCTAGACGCGGGCTTGCCGCAAGTTGAGGCGCTTGAAACCATACTTGAAAAAGAATTGCGACAATCCAATCGCAAGTTAATGGAATCGGTCATTGCAAAGCTATACGAAGGCAAATCCTTATCAATGGCTTTAGAGCAGTTTCCTGAAGTGTTTCCGCCGCTTTATGTTGCCATGATTAAATCCAGCGAAAAAACGGGCAATATTGCCGATTCGCTTACGCGCTATATTAGCTATCAAGCGCAAGTGGATGTGATACGCAAAAAAGTGACTAGTGCCTCAATATATCCTGTGTTTTTATTAGGTGCAGGCGGCTTAGTTACCTTGTTTTTAATGCTATATGTGGTGCCAAAATTTGGTTTGATTTATCAAGATTTAGGTCACGATTTACCATTTTTTTCGCGCCTTCTCATGAATTGGGGGCAGTTGTTAGCCAATCATAAACCTTTGGTTTTGGGCTCGCTGATACTGTTTTTAGTTGGCATTTATTATATGGTTACACATCCAGCATTACGCGCTTGGGCATTAAAAAAAATCAAAACGATTCCGAATATCGGCAAGCGGATTCAAATTTATCAACTGGCGCGCTTTTATCGTACTTTTGGCATGCTGTTAAAGGGTGGCGTGCCAGTTGTGCCTGCCTTAGAGATGGTTTCTGGTTTATTACAGGCTGATTTTCGCAAGCAATTGGCTGGTGCCACGGATAGCATACGTGAAGGCAAACCCGCTTCTGTTTCGCTAGAAAAGTTTGGGCTTACTACGCCAATTGCCACGCGGCTGCTGCGTGTGGGCGAGCGCACGGGCAGGTTAGACGACATGGCAGACCGCATAGCGAACTTATACGATGATGATATGGCGCGTTGGATTGATTGGTTTACCAAGCTGTTTGAGCCAATTTTAATGGCTGTTATCGGCTTAATTATTGGGATGATTGTGATTATGATGTATTTTCCTATTTTTGAATTGGCAGGGAGCATACAGTAATGCAAAGTAGTCTCTTAGCTAATAATCTAGCCGCCATTCCAGCCGTTACTCTACAGCAGGCGAGGGTGGATGCAGAGCGTTCGAAACGTAGCTTGGTAGAAGTCTTGGGGGATATGACAGGACTGGATCAAGTGGCTGTGATGCAGGCGCTGGGGCAAACGTTTCATTATCCTGTGTTAAGCATGGACGATATCAATCGGCTAACGCCCGCGTTTGATGTGATTGATTTTACTAGCGCTAACGACCGTGAAGCGGTTGCATTTAGAGATGAAGAGGGCAAGCTTATTATCGTATTTGGCAACCCGTTTGATGCGAAAGTGCAAAGCTGGGCCGAAGATAATATTAAATCCAGCTTTGCTTGGCATTTGGGGCATCCATCCGATATTAGTGCGTTTTTAAGCCGCCAAGAAGAAGGTATGCGCGCGATGGATAGTGTGCTGGGCGCAGAAGGCGAACTGTCGAGTGCAGTAAAAGATATTCAAGAGCTATCTATCAAAAGCATCAGCGAGGATACCAGTCCTGTTATCAAGCTGGTGCATTCCACACTTTACGATGCGCTGCGCACCGAGGCCAGTGATATTCATTTAGAAACAACCAATAACGGTTTGGTGATTAAATACCGTGTAGATGGCGTGCTAAGCACCATTGGCAGTGCAGATGGGCACCACATAGCAGAGCAAGTAATTTCGCGCATCAAGGTGATTTCAGAGCTCGATATTGCCGAAAACCGTGTGCCGCAAGATGGCCGCTTTAAAGTCTCGATGCGCGGCCGCGATATCGACGTGCGCGTTTCGATTATGCCCAGTATTTTTGGTGAAGACGCTGTGCTACGTATTTTGGATAAACAAGCACTATCCGATCAAGTAAAAGGCTTGCGTTTAGATTATTTAGGGTTTGATGAAAAATCGATTATTGCGCTGCGCAAAATGGCGCACGAGCCTTATGGCATGATGCTGGTGACAGGCCCAACAGGTAGTGGAAAAACCACCACACTTTACGCTGCGATTTCTGAGATTAACCATGGTGAAGATAAAATCATTACCATCGAAGACCCAGTAGAATACCAGTTGCCAGGCATATTACAGATTCCAGTAAACGAGAAAAAAGGCCTTACCTTTGCGCGTGGTTTGCGTTCAATTTTGCGCCACGATCCCGATAAAATTATGGTGGGCGAAATTCGCGACCCAGAAACTGCGCAAATTGCCATTCAATCAGCACTGACTGGGCATTTAGTATTTACAACGGTTCACGCCAATAACGTGCTCGATGTGATTGGCCGCTTTATGCACATGGGTGTTGATTTATACAATTTTGTATCAGCTATTAACGGTATATTGGCGCAGCGCTTGGTGCGGGTTAATTGTCCCCAATGTGCAGTGCCAGAAAAGCCCGATGCTGAGTTGCTGAAAAGCTCTGATTTAACCGCAAAACAAGTGGTTGGGTACAAATTTATGGCGGGAAAAGGTTGCGGACATTGCCGTGGCACTGGCTTTAAAGGCCGTCGCGCCATTGCAGAGCTATTATCGTTAAATGACGAAATTCGTGAGATGATTATTGAGCGCTCGCCAGCAAGACTGATTCGCGATGCAGCAAAGCGCAACGGCACGCGCTTTTTACGCGAAGCTGCACTGGATTTAGTAAAAGATGGCGTTACAACCTTGCGGGAGATCAATCGTGTTACCTTTGTTGACTGACCGCCTACAGATTGTGCTAGCACCAGAGCGCGTAACGATTGTGCGCCAAGGTGCGAGATTAAAGTCGGGAGAAACTACAAGCAAATCAAGTGCCTGTGTAGCACCAGAGCAGGGCGAACATGCTTGGCAACCTGCTTTACGTGCATTAAAACAATTGCTAGCAGAAAATAAATATGGCGCAGTCAATGCAGCCATCACACTATCCAATCATTTTGTACGTTACCAACTTATCAAAGCGCAGCCCGATTTGGCCAGCTTCGATGAAGAGCAAGCGTTTGTGCGCTTTAGTTTTTCTGAAATTTATGGTGCTGAGGCTAATCATTGGGCGTTGCGCTGGGGTAATGGCATTGCAATTGCGCCGCAAGTAGCCAGCGCGATTGATCAATCGCTGCTAGACCAGCTTGAGGATGTGCTTGCAACAGCGGGAGTAAAGTTAAGCTCGGTACAACCTTATTTAATGGCTGCATTTAATTATGTGCGCGACTTTATAGACGTTAAGCCGCATTGGTTTGTGTTGGTAGAGTCTGGCAGTGCCTGTGTAAGCTTTATGCGTAACGGTGATTGGCAATTATTGC
Organism: Methylotenera sp.; assembly: GCA_025351225.1. Lineage (GTDB taxonomy): Bacteria > Pseudomonadota > Gammaproteobacteria > Burkholderiales > Methylophilaceae > Methylotenera_A. The sequence continues at coordinate 13,513 of JANXWL010000032.1, forward strand.
ACTCTGCGCGTTTGGGTGCAGATTGGGCAGCCGATTTGCCAAGAGTATTAGGACGCGAATTTCAGCAGGTGGGGCTAATAGGCGAGCGTAGCCAAATGGTTGTATGCCTGCCAGGTTATATTGACCCTAAACGCTTGGCACCAGAAAATCATAGTATTAGATTGTTAACCATGACACCAGAAATGCTAGTGCAAGGCGCAGTAAAGCCTTTATTAGCGACAGGGTTTAAATAATGGAGCCGAAAATCATGAGAATAGGACAATAATGCGCACGCTCAACCTTGATTACCGTGACGATAACAGTCTACGCAACTGGTTTGGCTATTTGTTGTTAGCGTTGATGCTGGCATTAGCAGCCTTGATGTATTCACATTTTTCAACTTTGCGTCAGCAAATAAGCGTTGTGCAATCTCAAATAGATGAGATAGATAGCCGTATTCACGCCAAATTCACAACCAATAACAGTGCCATGCCACCGCAAAAATTGGTAGAAGTATTTAAGTTTTCAAATCGCACCATTCACCAGCTTAATTTGCCGTGGAATATTTTATTTTCACAACTAGAAAAAGCCAAAGATGATGGTGTGGCTTTGCTTAGCGTAGAGCCTAATGCCAATAGCACCACAATTAAGGTGACTGGCGAGGCTAAAAATTATGAGGCAATGTTGCGATATGTGCGTACATTATCAGAGCAGGGCGTATTTCAAGGCGTTTATTTAACCGATCATAAAATGGATGAGCAAAATCCTGATAAGCCGATTCGCTTTAATTTGGAGGCATCATGGCTATCCAATTAAGCGTCACGCGTATAAGAGCCAATATAATGACTTGGGCACGTCATTTAACTTGGCCTTGGTTGGCAGCCTTTGTTTTACTAGCAGCTTGTATTGGGTTTTATCTGTCCGTAGTTATCCCTGAAAAAAATTCGCTTATTGAGTTAAAACAACATCTTGAAACTATGCAACAGGGCGAGGCTGGTTTAAAGGTCGCATCGCAAGACATGGCTCGTAGCTCGCCAGAAGGCCAGTTGCAGGCATTTTACGATAAATTCCCTAGCGAAAGTGCTGTGCCAGATACGCTCGATAAAATGATAAAGCTGGCGCAAAAAAAAGGCTTAAGCCCTAAACAAGCCTCATATCGTATTATTAAAAACAATCCTGGCGAATTGTTAAGTTATCAAATTACATTGCCAATCAAAGGCGCGTATCCCAATATCATGACATTTGCTTTTGAATTGCTGGCCAATATCCCTAATTGTTCACTCGACAATGTAGGTTTTCAACGGCAAAAAATTGGTGATAATGTAATTGAGGCAACCTTGAAAATGACTTTATATATTAAGCGAGAGGCCGCCAAGTGACGACTCAACAGCGCTGGCTTGCTATTGCGGGTTTAGGCATTGTGACGCTAATTTTAGCGCTTAAAGCCCCTGCCCCAGAAGAATCATTACCCTTAAATAAAGCGCGCGCCAATACCAGTAGTGCAAACAATGAAAACAGCGGCAAGCAAGCCAATACTAATGCAAATAACAAGCAATTAGCTTCTACAGAAAACCTAAGCCTAGATACTCTAGAGCCAAGAAAAATGGCGAAGTTAGATCGAGATATGTTTACAAGCAAATCTTGGTATATTCCACCGCCACCACCGCCAAAACCTAAGTATGTTGCGCCCCCTCCACCGCCCCCACCCCCGCCACCAAGCGCGCCACCTTTGCCCTATAAGTACACGGGAAGCTTTCAAGAGCCTGGCAAAAAAATGGTCGTGTATCTATCGCGCGGGGATAGGCTGTATAGTGTATCTGCAGGTGATACCATAGAAGGCACCTATAAAATAGAAGGTATTAACGCAGGGCAACTGGTGATGCTATATTTGCCACTCAATATTAGACAAAACTTAAGAATCGGAGACCGATGATGATTTCTTCACTAATAAAAATTGCAAAGCGGGTAAAAACTGCAAAGCGGGTAAAAACTGCAAAGCGGACACAAACTGCTAAGCAATCAAACCTACCGCAAGCCCATAGTTGGCCGACTAGATTATGCGCGAGCTTGGTGATGGTTACGTTTCTTGCGAGTTGCGCTGGCAACCCTGCGCACAAGGCTGCGCTTAAAAAAGTGAAAGACGGCCCTGTAGAAGAGGGCATTGCAAAACTAAAAGAATCATCTGCAAAAGAACCTGATGTGCAAGCCTACCGTGTGGATTACTTGCGTGAAAGAGACCACGCGGTTAATCAAACCTTGGTTGATGCCTCGCGTGCGCTGGGCAAAGGTAATTTAGACGAGGCCGAGACTTTATACGTAACTGTGTTGAGTATGGATGCAGACAACCCACAGGCTAAACTTGGCTTAGAAGAAATAGCGCGTGGTAGACGTCATGCTGACGCCATTAATACCGCACAAGATGCAATGGCGCGAGACGATTTTGAAGCAGCGCATTTGGCCTTGCAGCCCGTGTTGATTGAAACGCCTAATGATAAAGAAGCGGTAGATTTAAGCCGCCAAATTGATGCTGCACGTTATACCAGTGCTAGCTTTAATCAAATCCCAGAATTAGGTAAAGCTTACAAAAAACCAATCTCGCTACAGTTTAAAGACGCCAATCTTAAAATGATTTTTGAGGCTATTTCAAGAACCACAGGGCTTAATATTTTGATTGATAAAGATGTGAAAAATGATTTAAAAGCGACGGTTTTTGTGAAACAAGCCTCGGTAGAAGACACCATTAATTTAATTTTGCTGCAAAACCAGTTAGAGAAGAAAATTTTAAATGAAACTACGCTATATATTTATCCATCTACGCCAGCAAAGCTAAAAGAGCATCAAGATTTAGTGATTCGTACGTTTCAGCTCACCAATGCAGATGCCAAACAAATGCAAGTGTTGCTTAAAACCATGATTAAAGCCAAAGATGTGTTCATTAACGAAAAAACTAATTCAATTGTGGTGCGCGATACGCCAGAGGCAGTGATTTTAGCGGCCAAGCTGATTGCAGCACAAGACGTAAACGAGCCAGAAGTGATGCTAGAGCTGGAAGTATTGGAAGTGTCAGAAACCCTTGCGACACAAATTGGCATCGATTATCCAGATAAGGTATCTTTTACGGTTGATAATACGATTAAAACGGTACTTGATTGGCGCAGGAATATTAATCGCGGTAAAATTAATGTGAACCCTAGTTCTGCAGCCCCTGGTGACGCACTTGGATTGGGTGTTACGCTTAATCTGAAGAAGACTGATGGTGAAATTAACACGCTTGCTAATCCTCGCATTCGCGTACGTCAGCGTGAAAAAGCTAAAATTTTGATTGGCTCACGTTACCCGATTATTACTAATACTGTATCAGCTGGAAGCACTAATCCAGTAATTACAGGTAGTATTCAATACATTGATCTTGGCCTCAAACTAGAGGTAGAGCCAGAAATTCATTTAGACGGCGAAGTGGGGATTAAAACAGCACTAGAAGTGAGCAGCCTTGGGGATATATTGTTTTCTGGTAAAGGCACTTCCAGCGAAACGCAAGCCCCTGTAATTAACACACGTACAGTTAACACCGTGTTGCGTCTAAAAGATGGCGAAACACAAGTCTTAGCTGGTTTAATTAACAATCAAGAACGTGATAGTGCCAGCAAGGTGCCAGGTTTGGGAGATATTCCAATATTGGGCCGTTTATTCTCTAATCATGGACACAACAAAGATAAAACTGAGCTAATTTTAGCCATCACGCCGCACATTATCCGCAATATTCACCAGCCTGATGCGGATATTGCCTCGTATTGGTCTGGCACCGACAGCACTGTGCGTAGTCGGCCGATTACTGTAGAGAAAATAGAAGGCCTTAGCATGGATAACAAAGCGCCTAGTTTGTTGCCAAATGCAGCAAATAATCGCAATCTGCGTCCTGCTGCAGATGCTGTGCCAGCCGATATTGATAGCGTGATTAACGATAATTCAGTGCCTGTTACGCAGATTGCAGTGCCGCAAAATATAGCACCTAATTCGCCTGAGTCGTCATCAGCGGCAACGCCAAAAACTGCACCAATTACGCCAGCAGCTAAACAGCCGACTCCTTCAGCAACAACGACTACAACCACAACTACAACGACGAATGGCACGCCTTATGTAGTGCCGCGCGGCGTGGTGAATCAGAATGGAGCTGGCTTATCGGACGCAGTAATAACACCAGGGCTGCCACAGCAATAAACTGCCAGCTTAGCGATATTAGCAGATTAAAATGATGATAAAGCAGCATTCAGCCAACCAGTCACAAGGTTTTACGCTAATTGAGTTGGTGATTTCACTGTCTATTTTGGCCTTAATTGCTACTATGGCCTTGCCCATGGGCGAAGTGATTGTGCAACGCAATAAAGAGCAAAATTTAAAACATGCATTACGTGAAATTCGCACCAGTATTGATGCCTATAAGCAAGCCTATGACGATGGGCATATGGTGAAAAAAGTCGATGAAACAGGCTATCCGCCTAACTTAAAAGTGCTGGTGGATGGCGTGGTAGATGCCAAAAGCGCAGACGAAAAAAAAATGTATTTTATACGCCGCATACCGCGCGACCCATTTGCGCCAGTCGATACCCCTGCGGAGGAAACGTGGCAATTGCGCAGCTACGCTAGTAGTGCCAATGACCCCCAAAGCGGTGATGATGTGTTTGATGTGATCTCGCAGGCGCAAGGCAATGGCTTAAATGGTATACCCTACAAAGATTGGTAATCATGCGTAAATGTACTATTGATAAAGGCTTTACCCTTATCGAGCTGTTGGCGGTAATGGTGATTATTGCCTTACTGCTAACTGTGGCAGCACCTAAATATTTTGGCAGTGTCGATCGTTCGCGCGAATCAATCTTGCATCAAGATCTTGCCACCATGCGCGAAGCCTTAGATAAATATTATGGTGATACAGGGCAATATCCCGATGACATACAAGACCTTGTTAAACGAAAATACTTGCGCAGTATTCCACGCGATCCCATTACTGACAGCGACACCACTTGGGTGATTGTTGCGCCCACTAATGATGCAAAAGGTGCGGTTTTCGATGTTAAAAGCGGGGCATCTGGCAATGGGGCAGATGGAACGGCCTATTCTGATTGGTAATGCAATGCGGCCGAAAATTCATTATCAACAGCAAGGCTTTACTTACATTGGTGTGCTGGTAATTGTGGCGGTGATGATGATGGCCTTGGGGGCGGCATCGCAGATTTGGCACTCGGTTATGCAGCGCGAAAAAGAACAAGAGCTATTGTTTATAGGCCATCAGTTTCGGGGTGCTATTGGCAAGTATTACGCACAATCGGGCAATCGATATCCACCAAGTTTAGAGGCTTTACTAGAATCGAACGACTTAGGGGTGGCGGGTTCAGGCGCCAAAAAAAGTCGCTTTTTGCGCAAAATTTATCTAGATCCAATGACTGGCGATAGCATTTGGGGCATAGTTGAAGGGCCAAATAAAAGAGTAGAAGGGGTGTATAGCTTATCTGATGATAAGCCTTATAAAACAACGGGATTTATTAATGCAGATGTCGATTTAGAACTAGCAGAAAAGTATTCAGATTGGAAGTTTGTTTATAAACCAGTACAAACACAAGGTTCGTCTGGCGGAATAGTGAATGGCATTGTGCGCCCTGCGCCTAGGCTACGTTAAGGCGATATAAAGATAGGCATAAAGGCAATCGATGAACAAAAAATATCGAATTATGATTGTAGAAGATCACACTTTGCTACGCGAAGGCTTGAGCACGATGATTGCATCTGACCCGCAAATTGAAATTGTAGGTGGCGCCGATAACGGTTTAGATGCAGTGCGGCAGGCAGTTGCACTTAAGCCGGACCTTATTTTAATGGACATCAACATGCCAGTGATGAATGGCACTGAAGCCTTGATTGATATTAAAAAACGCGACCCTAGCATTAAAATTATGATGCTAACCGCGCATAAAGCCGAAGAATACATTCGTGATTGCTTGCAATCTGGTGCAGATGGCTATGTACTAAAACATTCTACTCGCGATGAGTTGATGAGTGCCATACACATAGTGCTAAACGGCAGAACTTATTTATCACAAGAGGTATCCGAGCAAATTGTGAGTGGCTACAAAGGCACGGCCAACCCACGCGCGCAATCAACTTGGCAATCGCTTTCTACTCGTGAGCGAGAGGTGCTAAAACTGGTAGCAGAAGGTAACACCAATAAAATGATTTCAAGCTTAATATGCGTTAGCATTAAAACAGTTGAAAAACACCGCTCAAACCTAATGAAAAAATTGAACATGCATAATTCGGCAGCGCTCACCGCATTTGCAATTGAAAAAGGCTTATTAGCAAAAGATTAATTCCTTGGTCTTTTATTTCAAGTTTTAAGCTTCGTTCTTCAAAATCTCCTGTTTATAAGCCTACAACTTTATACGTGTAACTGAATATCCTAAATGTTCAAAATAATCTGTGCTAAACACCGCACATGTTAATCAATGCATGTGAGTCACACCGCAACGTCAATATTGCTTAAAAATTGGTGCAGTTACGCAGCCTCAAGCTAAATTTTTTTTAATCAATTATAGAAAAGTTAAGTTTTTTAAACTGCATCAGCTATTCAATATTTACCCAATGCTTTGTTATGAATAGCTTATTAAAATTTTTTATAGCTAATTCTCCTAAAAATACTAATCAAATAATGGAAAATATTCCCTTAAGCTGTTGAAAAGGTAGGGTTTTTATTTACATCAAAGATAGGGTTCTACCTAATACCTAAAATTTTTGACGCCTGTATTATCTCATTTTAATAACCAAAACTTTAAGTTGTAACAAATCAGTTACATAGCGATGGAGAATTTATGCACACAAAACTGAAGCAGTAAATATTAAAAAGCCTATTAGCCGTGTTAGCTAAAAGACTTTAGTCACAAGTTTAATCTTGCAATTTCAAGCTTACAGTTTAAAGGTTAAAAAATTATTAAATAAAAGTGCTAACCACAAGCACAAAAATATAAGCAGTTAAAAAATAGTAGTAAACAACAAATATTATAAAAATAGGTAGTAAAAATAAGCTTTAAAACGATAAATAATGTTCTTTAGATGAGGGGTTTGATATGGACGCAATTCTAAAAATGCGCAGGCACGCGCGTGGTTTGTGCATACTCGCAGGATTGATATTAAATGTAGGTAGTACGTATGCTGGTGATGGCTGGGGCGACTTTACTTTGCCCGATGGCTCTAACAAAAAAGTACCAACGTTTTATGCAAACAGCCCATCGGGCATGCTGTCGACAGGCGCATGTTTTGATGCTACAGGTGCACCAGCTGCTTCAGGTTGTGATACAGGTAATGCAATTCATAAGTTTGTGGATGCCTTGCCACCGATGGCCTACCCAGGCGGTTTATCGTTAAAAGATGGCACAACATCCGTTAAAACTGCACTCGGTAAATACGTGCCAGTTGCAGTCCCTAGCAAATGGATAAATACTCAAGGTGCAACTACAAATGACGACTACTACGAAATTGCAGTTGTCGAGTGGAAAGAGCGCTTCCATACTGACCTAGCTAACTTAACAACTATTCGCGGCTATGTACAGATTGACCCGAACGCAACAGGCAATGGCGTTACAACTTCGCCGCACAGCTTGGCTGTGCCTTTGGTTAACTTAGATGGCACGGCAATTCTGCTGCCAAATGGCAGCCAAGCGTATGCTTATGATGCGCCACATTACTTAGGCGCTGCGATTACCTCTAACCAAAATGTACCAACGCGTATTAAGTTTTATAACTTGTTGCCAGTTGGTCGAGCTAATGGCACGGCGCGTAATGGTGATATTTTCTTGCCAGTAGATGAAACCTTGCCAGGCGCTGGTTTCGGCCCAGATGGTGTAGTTAAATTCACGCAAAACCGTGCTGAGCTGCACTTGCACGGTGGCGACAATCCATGGATTAGTGACGGCACACCACACCAATGGATTGCGCCTGCAGGCGAGGCCAGTGCTGGTAATGGCGTTGCTGCAGAAGCGGCAGCAAAAGGCTTAACACCTGCACAAGCAGCTAAATATTTGCGCGGCGTTAGTGCGGTAAATGTGCCTGATATGCCTGATCCTGGCTCAGGTGCCATGACCTACTACTATCCAAACGGCGAAAGCGCACGTTTAATGTGGTTTCACGATCATACTTTTGGTTTAACACGTTTGAACGTTTATGCCGGTGAAGCTTCACTGTACACCTTGAAGGATGCGTCCGAGCAGGCAGCTGTTGCTGCTGGCAAATTACCCGCAGATGAAATTCCGTTAGTGATTCAAGATAAAACCTTTGTACCCAAAAATATTGCTGTGCAGGACTCCCGCTGGGATACCGCTTTGTGGGGCGGCGAAAGTGATTTATGGTACCCACACGTGTATGAGGTTAATCAAGACCCAGACTCTATCGACTTGACTAACGGCGTGGGTCGTTGGGATTGGGGGCCATATTTCTGGCCAGTATTTCCGTCCTACTATGACCGTTTACCTGATGGATCGCATAATTTATCCAGTCAAACAATTGACGGACAGCCTGCGCCTACAGGTTTAAGCGAGGTAACCACCACACCAGAAGCATTTGTAGATACGCCTATGGTGAATGGTCAAGTTTATCCAACCATGACTGTTGAGCCTAAAGCCTATCGCGTAAAAATGTTAAATGCGATGAATGATCGCATGGTTAACTTGGGCTTGTACATTGCGGCTGACAAAGTGACGACTAACGCACTCGACCCACTTGATCCAGCCAAACAGCCTGTTGTTTGTGATGTTGCTGGCAAAACACGTGCAGATGGCACGCCAGTTTTAGCAACTGATTGTACTGAAATGAAGATGGTAAACTTTGATACTAGCTATCCTAATTCTTATTATCCAATCTTGCCTGCTGTGCCATACGGCGTAAATGGTCGATTCGCTTTCCCAACAACGGGTGGTCCAAATGACAGTGGTTGGGGGCCGAGCGGGGCGGGTGGTGGCTTTATGGCCATTAATTCAGGCGTGCCTGATCCCGCCACCATTGGCCCAGATATTCACATGATTGGTAACGAAGCGGGCTTGTTGGCAAAACTGCACAGCATTCCTTCTAACATCGTCAATTTTGAGAATAACAAACGTAGTATCACTATTCTAAATGTACTGGAAAAAGGCTTGTTCTTAGGCCCAGCCATGCGCGCAGATACAGTGATTGACTTCTCACAATACGCAGGCAAAACGCTGATTTTATACAATGACGCACCAGCGCCATTGCCAGCGGGTGACCCACGTATCGATTATTACACTGGCATGGGTGATTATAGCAATGTGGGCGGCATTGAAAACGTATTGCCTGGTTATGGTCCCAATGACCGTACCATTATGCAAATTGTGGTAGCCTCAGCCAGAACAGACGGACAAGCGATTGCCGCGTTAGATACAGTGGCATTAGCGGCAACAGTGCCAGCACTACACGGTGCTACGCAGCCAATGCCAGTAATAGTTCAGCCGCGTTATGCAGATGCTTTTCCAGGTGTTGCAAACGCTTCAGAAACGATTGCCCGTATTAACACAGGTGCTATTTACTTAGGCAAATACAATGGGTTAACCTTCAAAACACCAGAAGCGATTACCTATACAGCTGTGCCGCAAGTAGCGGGTAAAGCTTGTACAACACCAGCTAATTGTGCGGCTAATCTTAAACAAGGTCAAGCCAATGCGGCGGCAGGTGCAACGGTAACCGCTTATGTGGAAAGCAAAGCCATTCAAGAGTTATTTGAGCCAACTTATGGCCGTATGAACGCAACCTTGGGTGTAGAGCTACCGTTTACAAGTTCACTCACACAAACCACTATTCCATTAGGCTATGTTGACCCAGCGACCGAAAAAATTGCCGATGGTGAAACACAATTTTGGAAAATTACACACAACGGTGTGGACTCTCACCCTGTACATTTTCACTTGGTTAACGTACAAGTCATTAACCGCGTGGGTTGGGATGGCACATTGAAATTACCAACTGACGCAGAAATTGGTTGGAAAGAAACAGTGATTATGAATCCGCTAGAGGATATTATTGTAGCGGTTCGCGCAAAAGCACCAAAACTACCATTCGGCCTGCCTAACAGCGTGCGTGCGCGTGATCCATCACAACCCGTAGGCAGCAGCGTGCAAGCTGGCTTTACGCAAGTAAATCCAATTACTGGCAATCCTGCCGTTGTGTTTAACAAAGAGGAAGACTATGGTTGGGAATACGTTTGGCACTGCCACATCTTAGGTCATGAAGAAAATGACTTTATGCGTCCATTTGTGTTTAATTATTGGGATGATAAATTGTTCCAAAAAAATGCTGATGGTAGTTTTTTGAAAGTAGCAGGCAATCGTGTGGCTATACCAAACTTAAATGCTGTTAAACCAACATCGCTTACTGATTTAACGGTGTCTGGCAATGTGTTGACTTGGAGTGACCCAACACCAATTGATGCAAGAACAACTTTAGGTAATCCGAAAAATGAAATTGGTTACCATATTGTGCGGACTAACCCAAATGGTACTACGACCAAGCTTGAGGCCATTGCAAATGCAACCTCGTTTACAGACACTTCTCTCTCTCTATCTGGCGCAGGTAGTTATCAGTACACAGTAACACCTTACAACCAAATGGGCGCAGCTGGTATTCTTAACCCAGGCGGAGTGGTAAATACCAATGGAGGCAACAGCGCCATCGCTTTGAGTGCAACGGGTGTGACGGCTGCCACTACAGCCAATAGCGCAACGGTGGCTTGGACTAACCCTAACACGGGCTCCACTACTGCAGCAGTAACAGTAGCGCCAGCAACAGGTGCTACTGCAAGCGTAAGTGGCAATACTGCAACTGTAACGGGCTTAACGCCAAACACATCTTATACCTTTAGCGTGGTGTTAACTGGTACAAACGGCACGCCTGCTGCACCCGCCTCAGCAGCTGCTACAACAGATGCTATTAGTGCAACTGCAGTAACAACTGGTGCAGTAACAGCTAATAGTGCAGCATTTACTTGGGCAAATACTAACCCAGGCGTAACGACTACTGCACTAACAGTAACACCTAATGTTGGCGCAGTAACCAATAATGGCAACACAGGTGCAACACTGACAGGATTAACGGCTAATACCACTTATACACTTGATGTTGTAATTAAAGGCACAAATGGCGTGGTAACAGCCCCAGCAACAGGTTCTGCAACGACCAATGCGCTTAGTGTAACGGGTGTAGTGATTAGTGCAATAACGAGTACCAGCGTAAATCTTGCTTGGGTTAACCCTGTAACAGGTGGCACGCCAACGGTATCAGTATCACCAGCTTCTGCAGGCATACTGGTAACTTCTACCGGCGCAGCAACGGCAAATGTTACTGGTTTAATACCAGGTACTATTTACACCTTTGGTGTGATTAATACGGGTACTAACGGCGTAGCAGCACTTGCAGCAACAGCAACAGCTAGAACACCAGCAATATTGACGCCAGCCACCAACGTAAAAGCAACCATGGTCGCCAACAATCAGTTAATGTTAGCTTGGACTGATAATGCAATCGGCGAAACGGGTTACCAAGTGCAAATGCAAGTGGATAACGGCGCTTGGGCAACACTGCCTACAGTAGTGACTGGGGTTGCTGGTAATGGAGCCACCGCAACAGCATCGGTTACAGTGACACCTGCGATGCAAGACGGTCGTCGGTATAACTTCCGTGTAGTTGCTGTAGATGGTGCTGTAATAGGTGCAGCCAGTGTTGCAGCAACTATCAACCTTAATAATGCACCTAGCACACCAGTCATCGGCGTTGCAACGGCAGGTATTGGTAATGCAACGTTTACTTGGACAATATCCAGCAATAATGTGGCCAGTGTGCAAGTGCAAAGCCGTACTACTTTGGTCATTGGTAACTTAAGTATTCCTGGTCTCTGGGTTAGCATTGCTACCTTACCTGGCAATAGTTTAACTTATACCAATACAGGTTTGTTAAAAAACACACGCGTGCAATATCGTGTGCGCGCAATTAACCAAAATGGTTCATCTAATTGGTCAGCGGCTACTGCAAGCATTACGGTGCAATAGCATAAGTGTAATTGCCATGTAATAAAGGACGCTGGCTTGGCTAGCGTCCTAATTACAAAATATTAGGAGTAAAACAAATGAATCACTTTTTTGCCAGTTTAGCTGGCATTTTTTTTACAGCATCTCTATTTACCTTGCCCGCTTCTTATTCCATGCTTGCCGTTGCAGATGAAGTAGAAAAGCCAGTGTTCGAGAATAATCGTCAAATTACGAGTTACAGTGTTGGCGTGCAAACCGCGCGTACTTTTGTTAAAGATGATGTCGATATCGATATTGATCGGTTTATCGAAGGCTTAAAAGATGCTTCTGGAGGCAAGCCTTTGCTGCTTTCTGAGGAAAAACTACGCAGTGTGTTAAACGGATTTCAGTCTGATTTACGCCGCAACCTTAAAACCAAACACACGTTAGCAGCTGCCGAGAATATTCGCAGCGGTAAAAAATTTCTTGAAGAAAACAAGAAAAAATCAAGTGTTATTACATTGCCAAACGGTTTGCAATATCGCGAAATTAAAGCAGGTAACGGCAAAAAACCAGCAGAAACTGATACGGTAACTTGCAATTATGTTGGTACGCTAATTAATGGCAAACAGTTTGATGCTAGCGAAGCGGATAAGCCCGCCAGCTTAAACTTATCGCAGATAATATCGGGCATGCGCCAAGCCTTGATGCTAATGCCAGTGGGTGCGCGATGGCAGGTTTTTATTCCAAGCCCACTCGCTTATGGCCCGCGATCAGTTGGTGCAGATATTGGCGCGAACGAAACCCTGATTTTTGATTTAGAACTAGTGTCAATTCAATAGCCGCAACAAGCGTTAACCGTTATATTTAGGAGCAAAACGATGAATCAATTATTAATGGCTTTAATGCTAGCATACGCGCTTGTTTGTAATGTTGCCATGGCAGAAGAAGAGACGACGATTCCAGCTGATACGGCTGATAAAAACGTCGAGTTAATGCAGCAAGCGGCTGATGGCGAAGTGGTCATGCCGCGCCCTTCACCAAACACACCTAGTCAGCCACCGAAGAAACTAATAAAACCCAACCGCATGCTGATGAAAGCTTCTGTCATTAATACTAAAGCAGGTTATGCCTTTTTAGATGAAAATCAACGCTTACCAGGTGTTATCAAACTAAAAAGCGGCTTGCAATATAAAATTATTAAAGCAGGAACTGGTGCGAAAGCCAGCGAGAATGACATTATAAAATGCCTATACAGTGGCGCATTGATTGACGGTACGGTGTTTGAAGACTCAAAATCTAAACCTGCCAATATTAAAATTGCACCCTTGGTGCTAGGTCTTAAAGAGGCGCTAACACTAATGCCTGTTGGCTCAAAATGGGAAGTTTATCTACCATCAAACTTAGGTTTTGGCTCTGCGGGCAAGTCACCAAAAGTGGGCCCAGAGGCAGTATTAGTCTATAACTTAGAGTTAGTCGGTATAGCAGCACCAACCGCTACATTAGCACCCGTAAATCCTTAGTTTAAAGATGATTTGCGCATGTTGAGTATGCTTAAATATGCTGGTTTAATGCTAAGTTTACTTGTGCCGCTCATGGCAACTGCAAGTGAGTCAGATATTGAAAAAGGTCGTCGCATTTATATAGAGGGCATATTGCCATCGGGCGCCATACTTAAAGGTGTGCGCAGTGGCGAGGATTATTCTGGTAAGCAAGCTGCTTGCGTATCCTGCCACAGGCCAAGTGGCATGGGCTCGGTAGAAGGCGACATCGAAGTGCCGCCTATTACTGGCAATTATTTGTATCGTACGGGTGAGCTATTGCTCACCACTATGGATCCGCGCAGCGGTAAGCGGTTCAACCAAGCGCACGAGCCTTATACGGATGCAACATTAGCTTTGGCTATTAGCAAAGGCCAGCATGTTAGCGGTCGTGACATGAGCGAGCTAATGCCGCGTTATGCCCTTAAAAAAGATGAGTTGCGTGCATTAATAGCCTATCTTAAGCAGCTTTCAAGTGATTACTCGCCTGGTGCGACAAAAGAGTCAGTCAAATTTGCCACCGTGATTACAGCGGATACTGACCCCGAAAAGCGGAGAATTTTGCTTAACACTTTAACACGTAGCTTTAAGCAAAAAAACAGCAGTACAATCGTCAGTAATGGCGTAGGCAGTAAGCGTACAGGTCGCCGCCATATGGTCACCGCGGCCGAGATGGTGCTTGGCACCGAACGTAACTGGCAGCTGCAAGTATGGGATCTAACAGGCAGGCCAGAGACTTGGCGTGCGCAGCTTGATGCTTATTACCGAAAAGAACCAGTATTTGCATTGGTGTCGGGCACTACTGGCAGCACTTGGCAGCCCGTACATGAATTTTGCGAACAAGCTCACGTGCCATGCTGGCTGCCGAGTGTGGCTTTGCCAGTAGATGTTGGCGATAGTTTTTATTCGCTATATTTTCAGCGCGGCGTTAAGTTAGAAGCCGATGTGTTGGCTAAATATTTTACCGATGATGCAAACAAAGCACCTAAGCGTATTGTACAAATTTATCACCAAGATTTATTGGGAAATAGTGCGTCTGCCGCATTAACAGATGTGCTTAAAGAGACAGATATTAAAATTGAAAATCGCCCCTTGCAACAGGCTGATTCAGCAAGTTTAAATAAACTTTTGGCAGATTTAAACGCGCAAGATGCAGTAATGTTATGGCTAGATGCAGCTGATTTAAGTTTGTTAGATAATGTTGTGCCGCCCAAAGCATCAGTCTACCTTTCAGGGCGCTTATCTGGCGCCGAAAAAGCGCCATTAGTACCCGCATGGAAGCAAGTTGCTAATATGATTTATCCTTACGAATTGCCAGATAAACGTCAAGTTAGTTTGAATTATTTTCACCGCTGGGCGCGATTTAGCCAAATAGAAATAGAAGATGAGCCGCTGCAAGCCGAGGTTTACTTTGCAACCGAGTTTTTATCTGAAACCATGACCGAGATGCTAGACAATATCTATCGCGATTATTTGATTGAGCGAGGAGAGTCCATGTTAAGCCGCAGCCAAACCGCTAATGCTGAGATTCGAGATCGTACGCGCCAAGTGCTGCGCTGGTCTACGCAAACGCCACGCGGTGCGCCAGCACAAGCTGCTAAAATTGAAACCAGCGAGGCGGGTAAAGAAAAAAATATTGTTGGCACAAATTATGCCGCACAGCCTAGTAAAAGTACCACCATTTATCCACGTATGAGCTTGGGCGTAGGGCAAAGATTTGCCTCAAAAGGTGCGTATATTGTACGCTTTGAAGATGCCAATAAAGAAAAATTAACACCTGTATCGCCTTGGATAATACCTTAATACTAAATATGTAATGGAGTACATTTGCTTGAAAAAAATTATCTATTTTACCCTGTTAGCAATGTTGTTCAACCTGCCAATTACCTTTGCACGAGAAAGCGTTACTCATGACGAGAAGGTGGAGGCACTAAAGCGTACTGAGGTAAATATTATCCTGCCAAAAGTGCAGATGATTCGCCAAGATGCTAAAAAAGTACAGCTACAAAATGAGCTGACTGACGGTAGAATAGTGGTGTTAAGTTTTATTTACACCACTTGCAATGCCATTTGCCCGATGACTAGCCATATCATCTCTAAACTGCAAACTAAGCTGGGCAAGCATTTAGCACGCGTACATTTAGTCTCTATTTCGATTGATCCAGAACAGGATACACCCAAAAGATTGGCCGATTATGCGCAAAAATATAATGCTGGTAAAGCTTGGGATCACTATACTGGCGTTGAGGATGCGAGTATAACTGTGCAAAAAGCGATGGATGCTTACCGTGGTGATAAAATGAACCACGCCCCTACCACATTTATTTGGCGCGGTCATGGTGAACAATGGGTACGTATTGATGGCTTTGCCACAGCAGATGAGCTAGCGCATGAAGTACATGAGTTGCTGGAATAGTTTCGGCTAATTGTTGGATTAAAATAGGCTTTTGCTGGTAAACTTATCCAATATAGTTAGAAGGGATGCAAGATGTTACATGCGAAAACACAGAGTATTAAGCAATTTGGCTTTACCTTACTAGAGCTATTGGTGGTAATGGTGATTATTGGTTTGCTGGCCAGCTATGTTGGGCCAAAATATTTTGCGCAAATTGGCAAATCAGAAGTAAAAACGGCCAAGGCACAAATTGATTCTTTGGGTAAAGCACTCGATCAATATCGATTAGATACTGGGCATTATCCCAGCACAGAAAATGGCTTAGCCGCCCTAAATACCTCGCCAGCGGTTGAGCTTAAATGGCAAGGCCCATACTTGCAAAAGAAAGTGCCAGACGACCCATGGGGACATGCCTATATTTACAAAATGCCAGGTGAACATGGCGATTACGACTTAATATCGCTAGGTAACGATGGCGCAGTTGGCGGCACAGGCGAGGCTGCCGATATTGGTAATTGGTAATATACTAATTAGCTAACACTAAGTTTTACCAATTAATGGCTTTTCCATCATAGGCAATAAATTGGCCTGTGGTGGCCACACTTAAGCCATCAATCACCTTGCGCAAGCCTGTGACGCTAGTTTGCGCACTGACCAAGGCATTGCTACCACCCATATCAGTTTGCACCCAGCCTGGATGTAGCGTTACCACGCTAATGCCATACGGTTTTAAGTCAATGGATAAGCTTTTCATCACCATATTTACCGCAGTTTTACTGCTACGATAGCTATAACTCTCGCCGCTGGTATTGTCGTCTAAGCTGCCCATTTTGCTAGTGAGCGTGGCGATTTTTTTAAGCTGGCTACGCGAAATATGTTGCACAAACGCCTCGGCCATTTTAAGCGGCGCCATACTGTTCACCTTAAACGCCGCTGCCCAATCATCATAATTGGTGTCGCCAAAACTGCTATGTGGGTAAACGCCCGCATTATTAATTAGCACATCAATGCTTTCATCTCTCAGCTGCAACGCCAACGCATCAATCTGTGCAAAATCGGCCACATCTAAAGTGTGAATTATTACGTTGCTATGTACCGCGGCCAGTGCTTGCAAATCTAAGGCAGATTGCGGGTGGCGACAGCACGCAAGCACGCTCCAGCCATCGGCCGCATATTGCTTGGTAAACTCCAAACCAATGCCACGATTAGCGCCTGTAATCAACACTTGATACGAATTCATATTGTTTCCTTAAACGAGTGATCTATAAATTGCTTAGCTATTATTATCCGCTTTTTATTCGGCAGAAAATGGAACAATTATGCATATTTTGACTCCTAATTAAGCTTTTTAAAAGAGAAGTTTATATGAAAAAACTAACCACACTATTCGTCACGCTGTTATTGTTGGTATTTAATAGCACAGCATTTGCCCAAACTTTTTTTGATAAAAATTTTACTGGTAAACAAACAGAGCACTACGCTGATGGCAAACCAAAATACGAAGTGAATGTTAAAAAAGGCAAAAAAGAGGGCCTAGAAACATTTTGGTACGCCAGTGGTAATAAATATATTCAAACCAACTACGTTAACGATAAAGAAGATGGCGTTTGGAACCAATGGTATGAAAATGGCCAACTGAAGCTAGAGGCCAATTATAAAGAAGGCCGCGAGCATGGCAGCTTTACGCAATGGTACGATAATGGCCAAAAACGCGTAGAAGCCAATTTTGTAAATGGCAAAAAAGAAGGCCTAGAAACCGCATGGAATAAGGATGGCAGCATTAAATACAAAAGCACTTATAAAGACGGTCAAGAAGTGAAGCCACAAGAAGTAAAGCAACTAGAAACTGAATAATCACTTTTAAGTATAATCATTAGGCAACTTTACGTGATGCGCATAGTGTACTTTTTGTGTAGTAGCCCATAATGTGAAACATACGAACACGACATATTGTTGTGAGTACATTAAAAGGAAACTATCATGTGGACAACACCAGCAGCTACTGAAATGCGTTTTGGCTTTGAAGTAACAATGTACGTAATGAACAAATAATTAATTTTTAACTCGCTAGCTAAATAGCTAGCAATTTAAAAGTTGAAAGCCCAGTAAGCAATTACTGGGTTTTTTATTGCCGATTTTTTCTAAAATAGCTGCCCTACCATTCTTATGGGTACTTACTCGAAGCATGTGAAAAATAAAAAAATAACGATAGATTAAGCAAAATCATTAGGTGTATTTACGCATGACACATAGGGTTAGTTTAAAATTAGCGTGCATAATGCAATACATGAAGCGAATCATTGTGAGACGCCAAACTTAAAGGAAATTATCATGTGGACAACACCAGCAGCTACAGAAATGCGTTTTGGCTTTGAAGTAACAATGTACGTAATGAACAAATAAGCTTAAACGCTTAAACAAAAGCCCGCTAGATGCGGGCTTTTTTTGCAGTTATTTTTAGCAAGAAAAGAATTTATCTCAAAAAGCCCAATGTATACACTTGTGGACACAACTTATCACCCAAAGTTTTATACGCCATTTCAAAAGTACTAAAATCCACAGGGGTAAAATCGCCGCTGGTGTTACGCGCTTTTAACGTATTGCGAATTTGATACCAGCCTACATCTGGGCGATTCAACTTAAACTCATC
>JANXWL010000066.1 GCA_025351225.1 Methylotenera sp.
GCCTCAACTTGCGCACGACGATTGTTTTGGCTAAATACTGCAGGTGCTTCGTCTTCCATACCGCCATCTACAAATACTGGCTGACTATTGGTACCAGTCATCAGTGTAGTCATTACACGCAACTCTGGTTTTGCTTGACGACGTGCAATCGCGCCATTTAAGCCAGTTGCCACCATGGTCACACGTAATTTGTCACCCATGTTTTCATCCATCACATTACCCACAATCACCGTTGCATCATCCGCAGTAAAGGCTTTAATGGTATTCATCACGTCGTAATACTCTTTCATTTTAAAGCTGGCACTAGCAGTAATATTCACTAAAACGCCACGGGCATTGGCTAAGTTGACGTCTTCTAACAATGGGCTTGCCACTGCTTGCTCCGCTGCAATTCTAGCGCGTTCTGGACCACTCGCTTCTGCAGAACCCATCATTGCCATACCCATTTCGCTCATTACTGTACGCACATCAGCAAAATCTACATTCACCAAACCTGGGCAATTAATAATCTCTGCAATACCTGAGACAGCATTATGCAGTACGTCGTTCGCAGCACGGAATGCTTCTAAGAATGGCACATCTTCGCCCAGCACTTCCATCAACTTTTCGTTTGGAATCACAATTAATGAGTCGACGTGCTGTGAAAGCTCTTCTAAACCATCGGCCGCAACTTTGGTGCGTTTTCCTTCAAACGCGAATGGTTTTGTGACTACGGCAACAGTCAAAATACCCATTTCCTTCGCTACTTCAGCAATGATTGGTGCCGCGCCAGTACCCGTGCCACCACCCATACCAGCGGTAATAAACAGCATATCAGCACCATCAATCATTTCTGCAATGCGGTCACGATCTTCAAGCGCTGCATCGCGACCAATTTCTGGTTTTGCACCAGCGCCCAAGCCTTTAGTGATGTCTAATCCCATTTGCAAAATGGTTTTTGCATTACTCTTTTTCAAAGCTTGCATATCGGTATTGGCACAAATAAACTCTACTCCACTTAGGTTTTTAGTAATCATGTGTTCAATTGCGTTACCACCGCAACCACCCACGCCGATGACCTTGATGACTGCCTCTTGTGAATCTTTTTCCATAATTTCAAACATCTTATTTCTCCTTTTGCCTTTAATATTTGAGCCTATTTGCGTAAGCTCTGCCCTAAATCTACAGCTAAAAACTACCTATAATTACTACCAACTAAAATCTAAAAACTCCTCTGACAACTAAGACTGCGGAGCAGTCTGTTGCGGCGTAGGCTAACTTGTGCGAAGCACCAGTTAAGCGCAGCAGCCGAAGCCAAACCAACTCTTTCCAACTAAAAGTTTCCTTGAAACCAACTCTTCATCTTGTCAAAAACTCGCCCTACTGAACTCGATTCCATCTGCACGGTTAAATGGCGTTCTAACTGCTGTTTACCCATCAAAATCAGCCCGACCCCTGTTGCATATCTTGGATTACTCACCACCTCTGAAAGGCCACCCACATAGCGAGGCATGCCCATGCGTACAGGCATGTGGAAAATCTCTTCACCCAGCTCCAACATACCGCGCATCATGGCAGAGCCACCTGTAATCACAATGCCTGAGGCGATCATTTCTTCCATGCCGCTGCGACGCAGCTCTTGCAGCACTAACTCATACAGCTCGACTACACGTGGCTCTATCACCTCAGCTAGCGTTTGCAGCGACAACTGGCGCGCTTCGCGGCCATCTACGCCAGGCACTTCTACTACCTCGCGCGCATCGGCCAATTGGCGCAGGGCGCAGCCATGTTTAATTTTGATGTCTTCTGCCGATTGTGTTGGTGTGCGAAATGCCACCGCAACATCATTGGTAATTTGGTCTCCCGCGATTGCTATCACGGCTGTATGGCGTATAGCCCCATTTTTGAAGACGGCAATATCTGTGGTACCGCCACCAATATCCACTAAACACACGCCCAACTCTTTCTCATCCTCAGTTAGCACCGCAATGCTGGATGCCAGCGGCTGTAAAATTAAATCGCTTACTTCTAAACCGCAACGTTTAATACACTTGACTATATTTTGAGCCGCTGCAACCGCACCCGTCACAATATGTACTTTGACTTCTAATTTCATGCCGCTCATGCCAAGTGGCTCGCGCACGTCGTCTTGGCCATCAATAATGAATTCTTGCGTTAGGATGTGAAGAATTTGCTGGTCAGCTGGCAATGCTACTGCACGCGCTGTTTCTACCACACGGTCAACATCCATTTGCGTGACTTCAGCATCTTTAATCTTTACCATGCCGTGTGAATTAAGGCTTTTAATATGGTTGCCCGCAATTCCTGTAAATACGGTTTTAATTTTGCAATCAGCCATCAACTCAGCTTCTTCAATCGAGCGTTGAATGGCTTGCATGGTGGAATCAATATTAATCACTACACCTTTTTTTAAGCCACGCGAGGGGTGCTGCCCTAGGCCAATCACCTTCAATGTACCTTCTGGTAGCAACTCAGCCACTATCGTCACAATTTTAGATGTGCCAATATCCAAGCCCACAATCAGGTTTTTATCTTCACGGACTTTACTCATTTCTCACTCCTTTTTTCATGCTTTACGCATCTTCTTTAACTGGTTTTTCTACGTTGCCTGCCGCAGGGACATCTGTTGCGGGTTTAGGCGTTTTCACTGGCTTGGCTACTTTTGCAGGTTTAGCTGGCACAATAGGCAAAGTGTTATCTAGCGTTTTATCTAACACTTGTTTGTAAATTAAATTAGCTGGTTTACGCACCGCAAACCCATTGGGGTAGCGTAAATCAGCATAGGCCACATTCACATTCAATTGACTAAGCGTCGATTGATAAGCGCGTGCAAACTTATTTAAACGGGCTTGCATTTCCTCGCGTCCCAGCGCAATCACCAAACCTTTATCGGTTTTAATTTCCCACGCACGCCTTGGCGATAAGCTGACTTGCGCGATTTTGATATTTGCCTTATTCATAATTTGGCTATAAGCACCGTAATTCGTTGTCACTTCCATCACTCCATCGCCTGGCCCATAAAACACAGGTAACTCGGCATCAGCAGCCGCTTGAAATAACTCTCCATGCGTGTTCACCAGCGCAATATTGCCCCAACGTGCCAGTGCTTGATGCTCTTCAATCACTACATCCAACTTATCTGGCCAGCGACGACGCACACTCACCTCACGCGCCCATGGCAGTTTTTCAAACGCATCGCGGGTTTTTTCTAAATCTAAGGTAAAAAAATTGCCTTTCATATGTTTAGCTACAATCAACTTAATCTGCTCGCGATTGACGTGCGCTAACTGGCCATCTACTTTCACTTCGCGAATCGGAAAAATGGGTAAATGAACCACAACAAATACCAGCGCATACAGCACCAACACGACCGAAAGTGCGTAGAGTAAATTAGCAATCCAGTTTAGCAGTCTTGGTTTATCCCACATCTGCAGCACCTTCTAGTGTCGTTTCTAAAATCTTAATAACGAGTTCATCAAAACCAATACCTGCCGCTTTAGCTGCCATGGGTACTAAGCTATGATCAGTCATGCCTGGGCTAGTGTTCACTTCTAAAAAATAATGATTGCCTACTTCGTCCATCAAAAAATCAACGCGCCCCCAGCCACTACAGCCAATCGCACGAAACGCTTGCAAGGCTTCAGCTTGAATTTGCTTCTCTTTTTCCGCACTTAAGCCGCAAGGGCACAAATACTCGGTATCGTCACGCAAATACTTCGCTTCATAATCGTAAAACTCATTTTTTGGCTCAATACGTACAACTGGCAGCGCACTTAGCCCAGTTTTTACATCCTCCAAAATGCCCACCGTATATTCACCACCGCCAACAAATTTCTCAGCAATTACCAGCGGGTCTGCCTTGGCTGCCAATTCATAAGCGGCTTCTAGCTCGCCCTTATTTTTAACTTTAGTAATGCCAATACTGGAGCCTTCATTCGCTGGCTTAACAAATAGTGGTAGCCCAAGTTTATTTTCTATTGCCGCAAAATCACTTTGAGCGTTCACGATTTCAAAATCAGGCGTTACAACGCCAGTTGCTCGCCATAACAATTTAGTACGCCACTTATCCATACCCACGCTAGATGCCATAACGCCGCTGCCAGTGTACGGAATACCCATTAGCTCTAGCGCACCTTGTATCGTGCCATCCTCACCATAGCGGCCATGCAATGCAATAAATGTGCGGTCAAAGTTTTTCAATTCGCTCAATTCTTGCAGCGCAGGGTCAAACGCGTACGCATCCACGCCTTGGCGCAATAAAGCTGCCAACACAGCATTGCCGCTTTTCAACGATACTTCGCGCTCACCCGATTTGCCGCCCAATAGTACGGCTACTTTTCCAAATTTATTCATTTAAAAAACCTTGAAAAATTGAATTTTGGAATGCAGAGCAAGGCGCACGGCACGCAGAAACTGGAATGTACTTTTGAGTACATGAGGATTTTGAGTACCGTGCAACGCCGCTATGCGCCCATAAATTCAGTTTTTTATGCATATTCACCAATTACCCTTACTTCTTGTTGCAGTGCCACGCCTTGTTTCTCTAGCACCACGTCTTTTATGTGGCGAATCAGCAACTCAATATCGAGTGCCGTACATTCACCCACATTCACAATAAAATTAGCATGCTTTGGTGACACTTGCGCACCACCAATTTGGTAGCCTTTTAAGCCACTCGCTTCGATTAACCTTGCCGCAAAATCGCCGTACGGGTTTCTAAAGGTTGAGCCTGCACTAGGTAAATTAAGTGGTTGGCTGGCCAAACGTGTTGCTAATAATTGCTTAATTTTTTGTTGCGAAACTTCTGCATTACCCACGTCCAGCTTAAACCACGCGCCCAAAAACCATTCATCTGGCATTGGCATTTCTACGTGGCGATAACTGGGGATAAACTCAGATTCATTCCTTACGTGTGTTTCGCCGCGTCTATTAATCGTCAATACCTGATGTACGATGTTCCAAGTTTCACTGCCATAGCACCCCGCATTCATCGCCAGCGCACCGCCAATCGTGCCAGGAATGCCCGCCAAAAACTCTGCCCCTTGTTTCGATTCAGTTGCGCTAAATCTGGCCACTTTGCCGCAGGTCACGCCAGCCTCAGCATAGATAGTTTGACCATCTACACGTAAATCGCTTAAAGCTTGGTGCATCACAATCACTGTGCCGCGCACACCACCATCGCGCACTAGTAAATTACTGCCTAAGCCAATAAAATAAACGGTTTCTGCGTGGTCTAGCGTTTGCATAAACGTTTGTAGTTCGCTCAAGTTTTCGGCAACAAATACGCGATCTGCCGCGCCGCCTACGCGCCAACTGGTATAGCGTGCTAGCGGCTCGTTTTTAAGCAATTGAGATTGTGCTTCAGCTTGCATTCGCTAGCTCCTGAGCCAAATCTTTAGTACGTGCTGCCACTTGGCCGATTGAGCCTGCTCCCATCACAATGACTACATCATCGGCTTGCACCATATTGATAATGGCTTGCGGTAATTCGTCAGTTGTTTCTACAAATAGCGGCTCTACCTTGCCAGCCACGCGCACTGCGCGAATTAAGCTACGTGTATCAGCAGCAATAATCGGTGCTTCGCCAGCCGAATACACTTCAGTTAGCAACACAGCATCTGTTGTCGATAACACGCGCACGAAATCCTCAAAGCAATCACGCGTACGCGTATAGCGATGTGGCTGAAACGCCAGCACAAGCCTGCGATTAGGGAAGGCATCGCGCGCAGCGGCAATCACCGCTTGCATCTCTACAGGGTGATGACCGTAGTCATCAATCAGCGTAAATGTACCGCCAGCCTTAGCTGCCACTTCACCATAGCGCTCAAAACGTCTACCCACACCTTTAAATTCGGCCAGCGCTTTGATGATGTGTTGATCAGCCACATTCAGCTCACTCGCAATGGCAATCGCGGCTAATGCGTTTAACACATAATGGTTGCCAGGCAGGTTCAGCATTACCTCGAAGGTGGTGGTTTTACCGTTGATTCTATCCACCGTAAAATGCATTTTTCCGTTATCTGCGCGCACATTTTTGGCGCGAATGCGCGCCTCTTCACTAAAGCCATAGGTCATCACCGGCTTGGTTACACGCGGCAAAATCTCACGAATATTAGCGTCATCCACACACACCACCGCCATGCCCCAAAACGGCAACTGCTGCAAAAATTTTACAAATGCGCTTTTGAGCTTATCAAAGCTATGCTCATAAGTATCCATGTGGTCTTGATCGATATTCGTAACCACTGCCATAACGGGTGTTAAATGCAAAAACGATGCATCTGATTCATCGGCCTCAGCCACAATATATTCGCCTGTTCCAAGGCGCGCATTTGCGCTAGCGGCTTCAAGCTTGCCGCCAATGACAAAGGTCGGATCCATGCCCGCTTCAGCTAAAATACTGGCGATTAAACTGGTTGTAGTAGTTTTGCCATGAGTACCCGCAACCGCGATACCCTGTCTAAAGCGCATGAGTTCCGCAAGCATTAACGCACGTGGTACGACTGGTATGTTTTTTGCACGAGCGGCGATAATTTCTGGATTTTGCTCATTGACAGCAGACGACACCACGACTACATCGGCTGCATTTAAATTTTCTGTGGCGTGACCTTGATACACCGTTGCACCAAAATCAGTTAACCGTTTTGTAGTAGCATTTTTGGCTAAATCAGAACCCGTGACTATAAAGCCTAAGTTAATCAGCACTTCAGCTATACCGCTCATGCCAGCGCCGCCGATGCCAACGAAATGGATATTTTTAACCTTATGTTTCAAAAAGACCTCCGCATCACTATTGCGCTTATTAATACGGCGTTAAAAACCGGCTCAAAATCCTCATTTATAACCCATACATTCTGGGTTTTTGCCAATTTTTGTCTTGTTTTAATTTCGCTCATCACGTTATTCATAGCTCTTTTCAAGACGCAATCTCCATACAAATCTTCGCCACAGTTGCTGTCGCTTCTGGCTTGGCGAGTTGCTTGGCTTTAATCGCCATTTCCAAGCAAATGTCGCGCGTTAAACTGCGTAACATTTCGGTGGCCCTATCTACAGAAAAAGCTGTTTGCTGTATCAATTGCGCCGCACCTGCATCGCTTAAATATTTGGCGTTATAAGTTTGGTGGTTATCTACTGCGTGCGGAAACGGTACGAGTATGCTCGCCACGCCAACGCATGCCAGCTCTGCCACCGTTAGTGCGCCTGCACGACAAATCACCACATCAGCCCACGCATACATCTCGGCCATATTGTTAATAAAGGCTTTCGCATCTACGCCCACGCCAGCCGCTTCATAATTGGCTTGCAGGGCAGAAATATGCTTTTCACCCGCTTGATGTACAACATCAAAAGTCATCTCTTTTGGCAATCCAGCTAAAGCTTTTGGCAGCACGTCATTCAAGGCTTGTGCGCCCAAACTGCCGCCGACTACCAACAATCTAAGCTTGCCAGTGCGGCCTGCGTAACGCGACTGCGGGGTTGGCAGTTGCGTAATATCATGCCGCACAGGGTTGCCTACTAGCTCAGCTTTATCACCAAACGCTGATGGAAACGCCGCCAATACTTTATTTGCGATTAAAGCCAAGCTTTTATTGGTTAAGCCCGCTATCGAGTTTTGCTCATGAATCACCAAAGGTTTACCCAGCAATTTCGCCATTAAACCACCAGGAAAAGCTGCAAAGCCTCCCATACCTAACACAACATTAGGTTGATGCTGGCGAATGGCACTAAAGCTTTTTTTAAGCGCAGTTGCCAATTTAATTGGTAACAACAGCCATCCCAGTAAGCCATTGCCGCGTACACCGCGCATGGTCATCATGGCTTTTTTGTAGTCTTTGCCTTCAATTAAGCGGTTTTCCATGCCGCCTTCTGTGGCTAACCACACGATATTCCAGCCATGCTCTTTCATATAATCTGCCACCGCCATGGCTGGATATACATGCCCGCCTGTACCACCCGCCATCACCATCAGCGTACCTGATCCAAATTGGGTAATCGGTTGTGAAAACATCATACTGGCAGGCCTTTCTGCAGACGGCGGTTCTCAAAATCAATGCGTAACAAAACAGCCATCGCGATGCAGTTAGCCAAAATACCGCTACCGCCAAACGATAGTAGCGGCAACGTTAAGCCTTTGGTTGGCAATACACCCATGTTCACGCCAATATTGATAATGCCTTGCACACCCATCCACACGCCCAAACCTTGCGCTAGCAAGGCAGCAAAATAACGCTCATTCGCTACCGCTTCTTTGCCTATACCAAATGCGCGAATCACAATCCATACAAATAATCCCAGCACGGTAAGCACGCCAACAAATCCCAACTCCTCAGCGATTACAGCCAGCAAAAAATCGGTATGCGCTTCTGGCAAATAAAGCAATTTCTCTACACTGCCACCCAAGCCCACACCAAACCATTCACCACGACCAAATGCGATGAGTGCGTGCGAAAGCTGATAACCTTTACCAAACGGGTCTGCCCAAGGATCCATAAAACCAATGACACGCTGCATGCGGTATGGCGAGCTTTTAATCAACACAAAAATAGCCACAGGCAACAAGGCCAGTAATGCTGCAAAAATTTTGGCATTAATACCGCCCAGCCATAAAATAGAGATAGAAATAGCTGCGATGACTGCAAATGCGCCAAAATCGGGCTCGCGCAACAACAAAAAGCCCACCAGTACCATTACCGCCACCATAGGCAAAAAGCCACGCAAAATACTATCCATTTGCGGTGCTTTGCGAACAGCGTAATCTGCCACGTACATCGCAGAAAAAAGCTTCATTAATTCAGATGGTTGCAAGTTAATAAACACTAACGATAGCCAACGTTGGCTGCCATTGACGTTACGTCCAACATGTGGAATCAGCACCAATACTAGCAATGCCAAACCCGTTAGAAACAAATAAGGCGCCATTTTTTGCCACCAAGTAACGGGCACTTGAAACGATACAAACCCAGCGACTAGGCCAACCACAATAAAAATGGCTTGGCGAATTAAGAAATAGGTACTTTGGTGACCTACTGCTTTGTCAGCTTCAGCCATCGCAATCGATGCGGAATACACCATGACAAGCCCCAAACCCAACAAAATAAGGGTGACCCACAGCAACATTTGATCGTAACTCGGCGCATTAAGGCGTTCCCGACTTTGCATAACGGGCGCTAGCATGTGGCCACCTGCTTACTTTCTAGCTGCTTAACTGCATCCACAAATACCTCTGCGCGATGCACATAGTTTTTAAACATATCAAAACTGGCACAAGCGGGCGATAGCAATACCGCATCGCCAGCATAGGCGACTTTTTTGGCTATATTGACGGCTTCTGGCAAATCAGCTGCGTGGTAAATAGGTACATTAGTTGGCAATAAAACTGCTTCAATTAATGGCGCATCGCGACCGATTAACACCACCGCACGGCTATTGGCTTGCACGGCAGATGTGAGCGGAGAAAAATCTTGACCTTTACCATCGCCACCTGCAATTAGCACCACTTGCTGTGGCTGATTATTCTTAGTCATGCCTGCGATTGCAGCGCAAGTGGCACCCACATTAGTGCCTTTTGAGTCATCGTAATAATCAACGTCATTGATATTAGCGACCCATTCCACACGGTGTGGCAGGCCTTTAAATTTGCGTAAAGCATCAACAATAAAGGCTGTTTCGATACCAGCTGATAAACACAAAGCTGCTGCAGCTAAGGCATTGGCCACATTGTGTTGACCTGCGATTTTTAACTCGCTAGATTTGCATAATTTACGCTGACCACTAGTTAAATACTGCGTATCTTGACAGGCAATCAATCCAAAGTCGTGCATAGTAGGCGCTAGGCTTAAACCAAAGGTGACAGTATTCTCAGTAAGCATCGCAAGCGTATTGGCATCATCACGATTTAATACAACAAGCTTTGCATGCACTAAAATGCGCGCCTTGGCAGCAGCATATTCAGCAATCGTGGCATATCTATCCATGTGATCTTCACACACGTTCAACACCGTAGCGCTATTAAGGTGCAGGCTGGATGTAGTTTCTAGCTGAAAACTAGATAGTTCCAGCACATAAACATCGGGGGTTTCCATTTGTAGTGTATCTAGCACTGGCAGGCCGATATTGCCTGCAACGATAGTACTTAAACCCGCCTCTTTACAGATTTCGCCCACTAATGTCGTCACCGTAGTTTTGCCATTAGAGCCTGTAATGCCAATCACTTTTGCATTTTTTGGTCGGTATTGCGCAAATAATTCAACATCACCCACCACTGGAATACCTTTTTTAATGGCCGCTTGCACAGCTGGCTCATTCAAAGACACACCAGGGCTAATCACAATTACTTCTGCATCTAATAAAATTTCTTGCCTAAACTTGCCAGCATGTACCGCCACGTGTGGCATATTGCGCGACAATTCATCCATGTTTGGCGGATTATCGCGCGTGTCAGCAGCAGACAATATTGCGCCTTGACTCGTTAGCCAGCGCAAAGCCGAAAGCCCTGTTTCACCAAGGCCAAGCACTAACACACGTTTGTTTTGCAGCAATAATTTCATTTATCTTAACTTCAATGTAGAAAGCCCAACTAGCACCAACATCATGGTAATAATCCAAAACCTAACCACCACTTGTGTTTCTTTCCAGCCTTTTTGCTCATAATGGTGATGTAAGGGCGCCATTAAAAAGATGCGCT
>JANXWL010000097.1 GCA_025351225.1 Methylotenera sp.
TAAAAATGGCTATGAACATTACGAGACTTCAGCTTTTTGTAAACCTAACAATCAAGCGCGGCATAATCTAAATTATTGGCAATTTGGCGATTATTTAGGCATTGGTGCGGGTGCGCATTCTAAGCTCAGTTATCACGATAAAATCACCCGCGAAACACGCCACAAGCACCCAAAAGCGTTTATGGAGGCCGCCGAAACGGGGAGCACAGTTGACCAAACTTGGACAATTGAGCAAGCTGATTTAGGGTTTGAATTTATGATGAACGCGCTACGGCTAACGGGTGGCTTTGAAACTAACCTGTTTCAAGAGCGCACAGGCCTTCCCTTACATGCAATATCCATAAGCCTTACAGAGGCATTAAAACAGGGCTTAATCATGCAAGATTTAAATCACATTCGGCCTACTTTGCTCGGTCAGCGTTACTTAAACAATCTGCTTGAAGTATTTCTGAGCTAGTATTATTTTTTAACTAAGCCAGCTCTTTTTGAATATCCAGTATTTCAATCAGCGTTAAAATTTCACTCAGTGCCGCTTTACCAAAACCTACCCGCTCACCACCGCGGTTATCAGCAATAAGGCCTCGCAAATACACAGTCGCTAGGTCGCCAGGCCACACCGTGTAGAGTTTTTCCATAATGTGCGGAAACTCTTCTAAGCTTTGCGGCACAACCATGGCCACCGCTGTTTCGTACCAAACGGGTGTCATTACGTTGTAAATTTGGTGCAGCCCAGCTGCGTGCGCTTCAAACTCATCTTTTAAATTAAGTTTGCGGTAAATTTCTAACAAATATAACCAATGATTAATGCAAGCCTTGGGCTGGGCTTCTATGGTTAATTTTAAATGTGCAATCGCGTCTTGATGGCGATTCACACTCATCAACAATTTAGCTTCTGCCAAAGTTGAATCTAGTCGCGCCTCAACATCTTTTGCGGCCCTTGCTTGTAGTTTTACTTCTGGCGATTCTTCTTCGGGTATTTTTGGTTTTAAATACCCGCCAAAATCCACCATGGTTTCTTGTATGCTTGCGTGCATTTTGGTGGCCACAAAATTCATTTTTGCAAACATGTATTCGCGGTATTTTTTAAGCGCAAAGATACTTAACACACCCAACAAACCCAATACCAAGGCAATTTTCACTAAATCAGTGTTTAAGTAATCTATCCACGAGCTTGCAACTTGCGCGGTCCCCACTTTAGTTGGTGTTGTATTTAAATTTTTAAATGTTTTTTTACCAACTGTTACATTGTCAATTACTGGATTGTTATTAGCAGTACTATTGCTAGGCGTAACATCTGGCAGGTTAGCTGGCACACTATTGTTTGCTGAGCTTGCCACAGAATCAGCAACTGCGTTGTTTTCAGTACCTAGATTATTTTCAACTGGGTTATTGTTAGGGTTGTTGATAACGGGCTTGTTTGCAACTGGACTATTTAACGTTTTTTCCCAAATCAATTTTAAGTCATCTAATTTTGTTTCTAAAAAAATAATTTTGTCTTTTAATATCACCAGCTGTTTTTTCAAGAGCTCATTTTTACTTACCCAAAACTGATACTCTTCTTCTAGTTTTGACGGTACGCTGTCTAACACACTCTCAATATTCGTCGTAATTTGTAATCGATGTTTGGCAGGTTTATCTGCAGTCGATTGGGTTACCTGCGTGTTTTTTGAAAGTGATTTTAGCATGGGAACCAGCAACAAAGTAGGTTTTTCAAAGCGTTCTGCCGCGCTAAGATTCGGCTGTGTGCCAGTATTTAAACGTAAGGTTTTGCTAATAAATAGCCGCTGCATCACCACATTTTTAGGGTAAAACAGTCGCGCAATATCATTCAAGCTTTCACCTGGCA
Organism: Methylotenera sp.; assembly: GCA_025351225.1. Taxonomy (GTDB): domain Bacteria; phylum Pseudomonadota; class Gammaproteobacteria; order Burkholderiales; family Methylophilaceae; genus Methylotenera_A. Next base: position 1,847 of record JANXWL010000097.1, read on the forward strand.
AAACTGGCCAAACTTGGCTATTAGCTTGCGTTAACTCTGTTTGCAAGCCGCCGTCTATAGACAGTGTGTTAGAAGTTTCTGCCAATGCTTTGCAGTTGCTATTTAGAACAAGCAAAAACGCTAAAATAAATTTTAGTTTCATCGTCATTTTGCTAACTCAGCAGTTTGCGCGCTCGAACAATAGATTGTTTTACTTGGGTTGGCGCGGTGCCGCCAACATGGTCACGACTTGCCAGTGAGCCTTCTAGCGTGAGCACTTGATAGACGTCGTCACTAATCATAGGACTAAATTTTTGCAATTCAATTAAGGGCAAATCGGCTAAATCACAGCCTTGTTGCACGCCATGCTTAACCGCCAGCGCAACCACTTCATGCGCATCACGAAATGGAATACCTTTTTTCACCAAATAATCGGCCAAATCTGTTGCTGTGGCAAAACCTTCTAGCGCGGCTTGGCGCATATTGGCTTTGTTTACGCTAATACCGCGCAGCATATCGGCATAAATTTTTAACGTCATTAACAAAGTATCCGCCGTATCAAACAGCGGCTCTTTATCCTCTTGATTGTCTTTGTTATAAGCCAGTGGCTGGCCTTTCATGAGCGTAAGCAAACCCACTAAATGCCCGTACACGCGACCTGTTTTACCGCGCACCAGTTCTGGTACATCGGGATTTTTCTTTTGTGGCATTATCGATGAGCCAGTACAAAAGCGGTCTGCAATATCAATAAAGGCAAATCTTGGACTAGACCATAAAATAAGCTCTTCAGAAAAGCGTGACAAATGCATCATCATCACGCTAGCAGCAGCAGTAAATTCAATGGAAAAATCGCGGTCGCTAACGGCATCGAGCGAATTCTCACATACGCCATCAAAACCTAAGCTTTTAGCCACCATTTCGCGATTAATCGGGTAGCTTGTGCCTGCTAGTGCGGCTGCGCCTAGCGGCAAGCGATTAATGCGCTTGCGACAATCGGCAAAGCGCTCGGCATCACGTTTTAGCATCTCAAAATAAGCCATTAAATGATGACCAAACGTCACTGGCTGGGCCACTTGCAAATGCGTGAAGCCTGGCATAATGGTTTCCGCATGCTGCTCGGCCAAATCCAAAAGCGAAATTTGTAAGCTTTTGATACTCGCCAACACGTCATCAGTCGTTGCACGTAACCACAAGCGCACATCGGTAGCCACTTGGTCGTTACGGCTTCTGCCTGTGTGCAAGCGCTTACCAGCATCGCCAATTTTATCGGTGAGGCGTTTTTCGATATTTAAATGTACATCTTCTAAATCCAGCAACCACTCAAATTGACCAGCGTTAATCTCGTCCAAAATCTCGCCCAAGCCTGATTCAATCGTTATAACATCTGTTTGTGCAATAATGCCCTGCGCACCCAGCATGCGTGCGTGTGCAATTGAGCCTGTAATATCAAACTCGGCCAAGCGTTTATCAAAGCTGACAGAAGCTGTGTATTGTTTGACCAACTCAGCTACTGGCTCGCTAAAGCGCCCAGACCAACTTTCTGCTTTTTTATTTAATGAGTTTTCGGACACGCTTTATTCGCTTTATTTATTCTATTTATAATAGTAGTTTATTGTAAAAATTACGTTAATAATAATATACTTATCGCAACATTATAACTAACTATACGCAATGCGCAAAAATAGTCGCTTACCTAACTTTCAAAATCTTGGCATTCACCTGCGCACTTTGCTCATTGTGAACTTATTAGCAATAATGGCGGCCATCTTACTTAGTAAAGAGTTGCGCGAATTTTTGCCTTTATTGGCGCAATTATCAGCGCTGGTGCAACCTATTATTTTGCTTAGCATGCTGAGTTTATACGTACTTTACCCCATTATTGCCAAACTTAAATATACGCAAGGCATTATGGCAATTTTGCTGCTAGAGCTCATCATTACTTACCTAATTTTTACCCTTATGCGTTATTATTTTGTTAGCGACTCACCCGCTGAAATTGTCCGTCCTTGCTTACTTACAGCAATAGTCACTGGCATTGTGCTGTATTATTTTTACCTACAAGAACGCGCCTACTCTCCCGCCATTGCCGAGGCGCGTTTACAAGCCCTACAAGCGCGAATACGTCCGCATTTTTTGTTTAACAGCATCAATGCGGTGCTGTCACTGATTCGCAGCCAACCCAAACGCGCCGAAAAAGCACTAGAAGACATGGCAGATTTATTTCGCGTACTCATGGCCGAAAACCGCGATTTAGTGCCACTGGCGCAAGAGCTTGCTTTGTGTCACCAATATTTAGATTTAGAAAAGTTACGATTAGAAGATCGCCTAAAAATCACTTGGAAAATAGAGGATATGCCATCAGACGCGATGATTCCACCACTGATTTTGCAACCCTTGTTAGAAAACGCGGTGTATCACGGCGTTGAGCCAATGCCTGATGGCGGCGAAATTATAGTGGGTATCTATACAAAACAAAAAGAGTTGCATATTATTATCAGCAACCCCTACACGCCGCAAAACAATCACCATAGTGGCAACAAAATGGCGTTGAAAAATATCAAAGAGCGGCTAAAATTACATTTTGATTTAGAAAGCTCGCTCAAAACCAGCATTAATAATAACCGTTACGAAGTACATATTAGCATCCCTGAAAAGGCCTAAACCAAGGTACAAAAACGATGGCGCAAATGCTCACTATTTTAATTGCTGATGACGAAGCACCCGCACGCAACCGCCTGCGCGATTTGTTAAGTGACATTGCAAATGTAAATATTGTAGCCGAGGCCAAAAACGGTAAAGAAGCCATTGATTTGGCGCAGCAAACCAAGCCAGACCTAATGTTGCTAGATATTCGTATGCCGCTAATGGATGGTATTGAGGCGGCGCAACACGCGCAAAAACTAGAAACTAAACCTAATATTATATTTACTACGGCGTTTGATGCTTATGCCATTAAAGCGTTTGATTTAAACGCAATTGATTATTTGCTCAAACCAATTCGGCTAGAACGCCTGCAAGCCGCAATTGATAAGGCGCATGCACTTAAGCCGATTCAAATTGCGGCACTTAAACCACTGCAAGACTTACAAAAAAGATTCCGCACACACTTAAGCATTCACGAGCGTGGGCGGGTGCTGCTAGTGCCAATTGAAACGATTATTTATCTGCGCGCCGAGCTTAAATACATCACCGTTCGCACTGCTGAGCGTGAGTATTTGGTTGAAGAATCGCTCACCAATTTAGAGGTGGAATTCGACGAGCGATTTATTCGGCTACACCGCAATTGCTTGGTTTCACCAAACTTCATTGCAGGCTATGAAAAGCGGCTTAACGCTGAAAATGAGCAACAATGGGTTGCTTTGCTTAAGTGCATCCCCGAAACGATTGCCATTAGCCGCCGCCAGCAACATTTAGTACGCGAAGCTTAAAAAATAATCTACTTATTCTTGTTACGCTCAAAATCCTCAATCACCTTGGCCGCCCAGTCTTTGCCGCCCAAACCAAACGCAATCGCCAGCGCCAAAAAGAACGCGCCAAATACAATCACAAATAATGAATTAATCAGCTGCATACCAATACCCAGCTGCTCTAGCGCCACAAAAATTGCCAAAATTTGTATACCGTATTCGGCTGATGTGCTGACCGTAAGCGCATGACTAAACTTGATGCTATAAAGCCAAGCAAACACAAGCCGATTCACAAACCGCGCCAGTAGGGTGCCAAAAATCACCACCAAAATGGCCACAATAATATGCGGCAAATAACTTGCTAATTGTTGCAGCAAGCCCGCAACCTCGCTTAAACCCAATGAGTTTGCGCCAGTGATAATAAACAAAATAATCACCAACCAATACACCACTTGGCTAATAATGCCGCTTAAAGTCAAACTAAAGTTGCCGTGGCTCATAAAAGCCTCCAGCCCTGATTTTTGTGCAAATTTATCAAATTGGGCAAGCTCTAAACCACGTTTTACCGCTTTTCGAATCAGCTTTGCAATAAGCCAGCCAACAAATAAAATGACAATCACCGCTAATAATCTGGGTACAAAATGCACCAATTGCAGCCAAAATTGATTGAGTGAATCGATAAAAATATCCAGTTGATCTTGCATAAAGCCTCCTAAAAATTGTTTTTAATCAACCCCTTAAATTAATAAGTTTCGCTTAGAATTATAATGCCATTAATAACAGCTTTTGCGACTTAAACTTTAGCTTAACCTAAAATTGTCCATTTTTTGTAACAGTTTGTAAAACGGCCTCTGTGATAAAATAATTAGTATGACCAATCTACAAAAAAAACTAGCGCCTAAAAAATTAGTAATCGCCTCACGCGAAAGCGCATTAGCCATGTGGCAAGCGCTGCATATTCAAGCACGCCTGCAAGCTTTATACCCAAGCTGTGATGTGCAAATTTTAGGCATGACCACCACTGGCGACCAAATTTTAGATTCTCCACTTTCTCGCATTGGTGGCAAAGGTTTATTTGTAAAAGAGCT
>JANXWL010000086.1 GCA_025351225.1 Methylotenera sp.
TTCATATTATTCAAACTTCTTGGATTGAGTCCGAAAACGATTTACGTGCAATCAGAACGCCAGTGTTTATTGAAGAGCAGTTAGTCGCCCCCGATTTTGAATGGGATGAAATAGACCGAATTGCCGTGCATTTGCTGGCAAGTTTTCATAAACAGCCCATTGCGTGCCTGCGGATTATTGATTATTACAAAATTGGCCGCATGGCGGTGCTTAAAGATTGGCGTAATAAGGGCGTGGGAGCTGCATTATTGCAAGAGGCAGTTAAAATTTGTAAGGCACATGGCAGCAAAAGCGTTTACTTATCGGCACAAACGCACGCAACAGGGTTTTATCAACGCTATGGTTTTAAGGTGACTAGCGAAGTCTATCAAGATTTGCATATTCCGCATGTGGATATGCAATTAGAGTTAAGCTATTAAAGCCAGCATTTGTTAAAATAACATTTTTATTTATTGAATCGAGAATCGTATGTCCAAAATCATTTTTAAAGCAGGTGAAGCCACCGTTTATAGCGAAGGCAAAGATGTAACGGCAGCCATGCCAGAAATTTTAATCGGCACTGTAGATGGCCCTGTAGGCCAAGCATTTGCTAACTTAATGGCACAAAGCAAAGGTCACACCGCCATGTTTGCCGTGCGTGATATTAACCAATTAGTGCGCCCCGCCTGTATGATGGTGCCAAAAGTAACCTTAAAAGGCAGCACCGATGTTGGGCTTTTTGGCGGCGTGGTGCAAGCAGGCGTAGCCGACGGCATTTTAGATGCAGTGATTGAAGGCATTATCCCAAAAGATCAAGTGAATGATTTATGCATTATTGCCTTACTGTGGATAGACCCAGGCTGTATTGACTTAGAAAAAGCAGGCAAGTTAGACAAAGCGGATATGTACAAAAATAACTATGATGCGATTAAACTTGCCCTTAAACGTGCATTAAATGACGAGCCAAGCATTGATGAGTTGATTAAAAATCGCCACACAATTAAACACTGTATGTGGGAAGATAGCTGGGATCAAAAGTAAGCAATCAATAAGGTTTTACGATAGTGATTGACAAAGTTTTGCTAAGTTTTATGATGGTAACTAGACATAAAATAAGGAGGATATGATGGCAGAACGCAATGTGTGTATGGAAGCATTTGAACGGCTATGTGCGGATGTGAATACTGACAAAAAGTCGGCTATCGATCAATCCGATTATTGGCTATTTGAGTTGGGATTTAGATCAGCAATTGAAGAATTATTATCGATTGCGGATGCTGGCTCACAAAGCAGAAAATTTGTATCGCCCCGCTTTCAAATGCTGGCCGATAAGATTTTGGAATCGCGACCACATTAAGCACTCAATTATTTACACCCTTAAAAGCCGACTTGTCCGGCTTTTATTTTGTCTGATGCCACTGTTTAAAGCCTCATGTAAGGTTATTAGTGTTCAATCGACTAACTCACTCTAATCTTTGAAAGTCTTATGTGGCTAATATCTCAAGACGCAAATTTTTAATTACTGCTGCTGTGTTTCCTTTAGCTGCAATCATTCCAATTCAAGCATCCGCCGAAAGCAGCGTAGTACATGAGTTGCAAGGCACTGTTACGGTTAATAAAAAAGTATTAACGCTCACTTCTATCATTCGTTCTGGTGATGAAATCATGGTTTCACCAGATGGGAAACTGGTATTTAGTATAGGTGAAGATGCATTTTTAGTACGCGGCGGCAGTACCTTGCAGGTGTATGCAGAAGAGGGTGGTATGCTGGTAAGCGCGCTGAGGTTGGTTACGGGAGCCATGCTGGGCGTTTATGGAAAAAGAAAGACGACAACGCGCATTTATACAGCTACCGCAACAATTGGCATTAGAGGAACCGCTGTGTACGCTTCTGTAATGCCAGATAGGTTATACACTTGTACTTGTTATGGGCATACCGATTTAATCGTGGGGTTAGACAATGCCGATGTTATTGCTACACACCATAATGCACATGTGGTGACAACCAGTAAAAGCGGTAACTCGCAAATGAAGGCTTTTGAAGTGCTAGATCACAATGATGATGAACTGAGGATGCTAGAAGCATTAGTGGGCAGAAAGCCTATTTTTGATATTTAGTTAGCAGAGTTAAAATTTTTCTCACTGGTGTAGGAATCGCCGCACCAATCGCTTCGTCAATCGGCAGCCAAATCATATTAGGTGCTTGCGCCTGCAAAGTTTGCTTTACTAGTAATAAAGGCTGCGGCGTAATTGCAAGCTTAAAATGTGTAAACGCATGATTCACAATTGCAAATGGTTCGGCTGCATCTACTTCTAGCCCTAGACGGCTTTGCACCACCTCACTAGCAATTTCATGCATTTCAATTTCGGGTAAACTCCACAACCCCCCCCAAATACCTGTTTGTGGGCGCTTTTCTAATAGCACTTCATTATTGTTGATAATCACCAGCATGGTCGTGCTTTTTTCAGGTAAAACTTTGCGTGGTTTTGGTGTTGGTAATTTACTTGTTGAGTTATTTTCGAGAGCCACACAGCTGGCGTTAACAGGACATACAGGACATTTTGGCTTTATGCGCGTACAAAGTGTTGCGCCTAAATCCATCAAGCCTTGAGTGTAGGCGATTGCATTTGTATGTGGATTTTCACGCTCGGCAATTTGCCACAATTGTTGTGCTACCTTTGGTGCACTTGGCCAGCCTGTAATATTAAAATGCCGCGCAAATACGCGCTTCACATTACCGTCTAATATTGGTTGCGGGGCATTTAAGGCAAAGGTTGAAATGGCTGCGGCAGTAGAGCGGCCAATGCCAGGCAAGCTTAGAATATCATCAAAATGGCTTGGGAAAATACCGCCAAAATCATTCACAATTTTTTGTGCTGCTGCGTGTAAATTGCGCGCACGAGAGTAATAACCAAGCCCGCTCCAATATTGCAATACCTCTTCTTGCGTAGCATTTGCCAGCACGGCAATGGTGGGAAAGCGCTGTATAAACTTGGCATAATAGCCAATAACGGCAGTCACTTGCGTTTGTTGTAGCATGATTTCCGAAACCCAAATCGCGTATGGGTTTGGGGCTTGGTTTAATTTAGTCTGCCAAGGTAAGTCATGGCGACCATGCTGCTTTTGCCAAGCAATAATCGCTTCTGCAAAAGCACCAACCATATTAAAACTTAAGTAATTTTTTGAGTTTATCTTTAGCTTTGTCTTCAGTTGATTTAGGGGCTTCCGCTGGGGCTGCGGGAGGCGTTGCTCCCGCATCAGTACTTGTAGGCGCGCTTGGAGTGGTGTCAACAGGCTTTTTCTTACCCAATAAGCCTTTCAAACCTTCTACTTTATCACCGCCAAGCAGCTCTTTTACCGCTGAACCTTTCTCGCCGCCCACTTTATCTAGCAATTTTGATTGCGCTAAAGCCGTACCCAGTGCGGCAAAGTCCATGCCGTATTTTGGGTCGGCAAATGTGCCCGTAATTTTTACAGGTATCGCGATACCGCTTAAGCTGTCTAGATCTGCGCCGCCTTGGCCTTTAAGTGATTTCACCACAGTCGGCTTGGCCAAATAGTTAATGCGCTCGTTGCCAATATCAATATCACCTTTGCTATCACCTTTGGCTAAGCGTAAAACAGGTGCTTTCATGGCAAGATCTTCGTTATGCGCCACACCGTTTTTAATATCAAAAGTAGCGGTTAGCTCGCTAAAATCGGTTTTTTTGTTTTTATCCGATGACGTTTCTTTGGTGCCAAGAATATTCACTTTATTTTTAAGTTCGCGAATACTACCTGCAATATCTACACCTTTAATTGCGCCATCAGCAAGGTTTAGCGAGGCATTGCCCATTAAGCCTTTTTTAAGCGCACCCACTGTGCTGCCTTGCGTAGTTACGTCTATATTCACCGTACCAGTGCCGCTAAGCATATCGTTTTTAATTGCATCCACCATCAGCGGCCCAACAGAGACGCTTTTCATGTTCTGTTTAAATGCAATGCTAGGCGTGGCGCGCGCGTCAACTCTAAGTGTGCCACTCATGCTGCCGTTGTACAAATTGGCAGAGAATGGTGAAAGTGTGGCAATGCCCTCGCCTGCTTTCAAGCCTAAACGTACATTTTCAGTTTTAACATTAGCGAGTTTAAGCCAGCCAATGTTGGCCTCGCCCGTCGCATTCAGCTTTTTTAGCGAACTCAAATCAATTGGCGTATCGCCAGTGCTTTTTGCACCGTTATTCTTAGTGATGTATTTATCAGCGTCCAGTTTGTCAATTTTAATATCAAAATTATAGGCAGGATTGCTAAATTGGCTAATGCCCAAATTTGCGTTAATTTGGCTGTCATCCACTTTGGCGATGAGCGGGTTTAAGCTCAATTTTTGGCCGTCGGCTTTCAGGCCTGCTTTAAAATTGCTAATGTTGTACTTGTCATATTTTAAGCTGCCGATACGCAAATCACCATCAGCGAGAAAGGTTTTTAGGCTACTTAATCCGCCACTATTTCCTTGGGTGCCTTCTTGGGCTGGCTTGTCACTTTTAGCGGATATATATTTATTTGTATCAAGCTGATCGATCTCTAAATCAAACAAAAACTTAGGCCTAGCAAATTGCGCAATACCAAAGCTGCCTTTAATTTGGCTATCATCTACCTTGGCCGAGAGCGGGTTCAAACTTAACTTTTCGCCATCTGCGTTAAGCTTAATATTGACGTTGCTGGCCTTGGTTTTGCCGTATTTTAAATTGCCAATACGAATGCTGCCATCCGCGTTAATGCTTTTCAGCGCGCTTAAATCCAGTGGCTTGGCGGGCTCTGCTTTAGTACTAGAAGGCGTCACATATTTACCAACATCGACGTTATCAATATCTAAATCAAAGGTGTAAAGCGGTTTTGCAAAATGGCTAATGCCCACGTTGCCTTTAATTTGGCTGTCATCCACTTTTACATTTAATCCGCTTAAAGCCAGTTTGTCGCCATCGGCTTTAATGCCCACGTTTAGGCCAGATACATGATATTTGTCGTACACCAAGCTGCCAATATTTAGCTTGCCGTCTAGCGTCATATTTTTAAGCGCACTCATGTCAGCTGGCTTATTGTCAGATTTTGAGGGTGCTGAAGGTTTGTTATTAGAGCTGCCAAGCAGTTTATTCAAGTCTAATTTATCGGCGCTTAAGTTAAATTTAATATTTTGTTTTTTAAACCCGGATACGTCCATATTGCCTTTGAGGTTAGTATCGGCTAGCACCAAGTTAAATTGGCTGTTGGCGAGTTCTTTTTTAATGTCGGTATGTGCGCCTAAATTAAATGACCCTTTAACGCCGCCATTCGGCAGACTGGGGTCTTTAATATCCAGGTTGCCAGCCAGTTTGGGTATATCAAAAATCAAATCTTGAATATTGCCACTAAATGGTGATGAGAACGTGCCTGTAACTGTACGCTTGCCTTGCACAGCACTTAAATCACCAGTAATGCCGCTACTTTGTAAAGCTTTGGTAGAGCCTTTCATGTCGGCCAACACCATATTGGCTTTGAACACATCACCCGCTTTTTCTTGGGCTATGCTTAGTGTTAATTTTTTGCTCGATACTTCATCATTTTCAATCGTCAGCGCAGGCGCGCTTAAATCGATGCTTTGTTTTGCACCGCTAAAATTACCAGAAGCCACTAATTTTAGGCCACCTATCAAAAATTCTTGTTGCTCAGGTTTGGCATCTACATCGCCGCTAGCAACTATATCCATGCCTGTGCCCCCAAGCAAATCGCCCACAATATGGCTATCTAAGCCTTTCACTTTAAAATGCTTAGTTTTTGGGTCGACCAAAAAATTGCCTTTTAAATTGATATTAGCTGCAGTTTCTGGCTTGTTGGCAGTCAGCGTAAAGTCGGTATCTAAATCAACAGGCTCTGCCAGCGCAATGTGGCCAGATTTCATATTAAGTTTGGTAATGTTGTATTTTGAATCCGTGGCTTCATCGGTGTAGCGCACTTCAGAGTTGGTGATATTCACACCATCAATATCAAATTTTATATTCGACGATTCTTCTTTACTCAATAAATCGTCAAAGTTAAATTTGCCGTCTTTATTTTTTACTACATTAGCCTTGGCGCCGTCCACATAAACCGTGTCAACGACGAGTTCTTTTTTAAGCAGCGGCATTACGGCAAGCGATACTTTTACGCTGTTTACCGAGGCGAACTCTTTGTCAGACTGGTGTTCAGAAAGTGAGAGCTTACCTAAATCGGCACCGATTTTTGGCCAATAAGTCAGTTTGATGTCGCCATCAATATGTAGATTACGTTCTTTTTTATCTTTAACCAGCTTAATAATCTCGCTTTTGTAATCGTTGGGGTTAAAAGTCGCGGCAAAATAGCCCGCCACCATTAATACTAAAGCGATAATGCCAGTAATGCCGTAAAGCGCGTATTTAATGAGTTTATTCATGATTTTTCTCGCTAAAAACCGATTGAGAGCTAAAAATTAAGTCTTATTTTACACCCGATGCACAAATGTGAGCGTAAAAAGTGGCCTTAAAAAATGCGGCGTATAGCCAGTTAATTGGTTCACCAATAATAGACCAACACAATAATGCCAAAAATAATGCGATACCACGCAAAGCCAGTAAAATTGTGCTTTGCCACGTAGCGAATAAACAGGTTAATCACCAATAAGGCTGAAATAAATGCCGTAATAAAACCTACGGCAAATAAATCGGTATCTTGCCAAGTAAGTAAATTGCGATTGGATAGTAGTTCAAACGCGGTGGCGGCAAACATAATGGGGATGGCGAGAAAAAACGAAAATTCTGTGGCAGCACTGCGCGATACGCCAAATAATACGCCGCCCAAAATGGTTGCTCCTGAGCGTGAAACGCCTGGAATGAGCGCGATGGTTTGTGCAAAACCAATTTTAAGCGCGCTCTTCCAATCGATTTCATCTACAGTTGTAATAATGGGTGGTGACGAAAATCGTTCAATTACTAAAATGGCTATGCCACCTAAAATTAAAGCACAGGCAACAGTGAGTGGCTTAAAAAGATAATCGTTGATTTGATGATGAAGCGCTAACCCGATTACTGCAGCAGGCAAAAAAGCCAAGCCTAAATTTATAATAAGCTGTTGTGATGATTTCTCGTGGGTGGTTACAAATACATGGCCGATTTTGGCGCGATATGCCCAACACACGGCTAAAATAGCGCCTAGTTGAATCACGATTTCAAAAATTTTACCTTTATCATCGTTAAAATTAAGCAAATCACCCGCAATAATTAAATGCCCAGTGCTACTAATGGGCAAAAATTCGGTAATGCCTTCCACCAGCCCTAAAACAAAGGCTTTTAGTAATAGTATTAAATCCATATGGTTATTTTAACAGTATATAAAAAATTAAAGGGCGACAATGCACCCTTTAATGTTGAAACTTTTATGACAGTATTTAAGTTTACTTAAACATGCCCATAACAGTGCCAAGCAAGCCGCCAGAGTCGGCCTCTACAGTGCCGGTTGGCGTCATTTTATCAACTACGGTTGGCAAATGTTGTGCAATTTGGGCACTTAATACTTCTGGGGTAAGTCCAAATTTTGCGGCCATTTCTGCAATTGCGCCACTGCCTAGCACACTAGATATTTGATCGGCAGAAACTGGGATATTTTCACCTTTTCCAACCCAAGATGCCGCTGCATCGCCAAGGCCGCCAGCTTTAAATTTGTCTAAAACACCGCCAATACCGCCGTGTTGATTAAACATTTCCATTGCAATTTGTGCCATGCCACCTTGGTCACCACCAAATTTACCTAAAACTGCACCAGCAACGCTATCTAATAAACCCATGATTAATCCTTAAAAAAACGACACAAAAATTGTCATACCAAAGCATAACTCAAAAACGTTCACCATTGCGCAGATAACGCCATTGGCCTGGCGGTAATTTACCTAAATTTACACTTCCAATGCGTACACGTTTTAGGCCAACCACAAATAAGCCCACCATTTCACACATACGGCGAATTTGACGTTTTTTGCCTTCACGCAGTACAAAGCGCAATTGGTCCTCGTTCTGCCAGCTGACTTTTGCTGGTTTGAGTTTTTCGCCATCTAAACTTAAGCCGTGATTTAAGCGTTGCAAATCGGCGTCACTCAAGGTGCCTTCCACCCGTACCAAATATTCTTTTTCTACGCTTGAATCTTCACCAATTAAATGCCGTGCTATGCGGCCATCCTGTGTAAGTACTAACAAACCTGTAGAGTCAATATCCAAGCGGCCTGCAGGGGCAAGGCCATGTAAAAATCCGCGTTGAAATTCTTTAGCGTTATATTCACTTAAATCTGGGTCATCTAACCACTCGTTGTCTGGGTGCACTAACACAATCGCAGGTTGGTAGTCATCTTCTGCCTGCCCGCTCACGTAGCCCACAGGCTTATGCAGCAAAATCGTGACTTGCTCTGCTTGTTGCTCGTAAGCATAACCACTAATAATAATCTCGGCATCTGGTTTAATGCGCGTGCCTAACGTTTCCATAATCACGCCATCCACCTTCACCCAGCCGTTAATAATCCACTCATCCGCCTCGCGGCGCGAGCAAATGCCACGCTCTGCCATTACTTTAGAAAGCCTTGGCTGCTCTACATTAACGGGTGACGATTTATAAGCCGCTTTTGCTGCCGCACCATATTGAGGACTAGCAACAGAGTCATAACCATCGCGCACCTTGCCGCCTCGGCGTGGTGCTTGTCGATACTGTGGCTCGTTTTTATCAGGGCGTGGAGTAATACGAGTATCAACACCAGCTGGATTGTGTTGCTTTGGTTCTATTTGTTTAGAATCGGTTGGTATTTCAGCTCTTAACTCACTTCTAAGTGGTCTATTTTCGCTAGATTTATTATATACAGGACTATTATCACTAGCTTGCTCTGCATACGGGCTACCGTGTGCCTTGCCATCAAAACGGTGATTGCGTTGGCTAGTTTTTGGAGTTTGTGGTTCTGACTCAGCATCTCTGGTATCTCGAGCTGATACAGCGGCTTTTGGCGGCACAACACTACGGTCGCGCTTGCTAGGGTCTGCACGGCGCACAGGTGCTTTGCTGGTAATCGGTGTGTCGCTAGATTTTTTGGTGATTTTAATGGTGGTCAAAATAGTCTTTATTTAAGTTAGTTTATAAGATTATTTTAACAAATTAATGCTATTCGTTTCTATTTATTAAATACAAACGTTTTATGTTTAGTTCGAGCTTTATTTGGCAATCCAAATAAATACTCAAAAATACTTTTTGCGTATTTTCTAATACCTAAGCAAATATTTTTACTTAATATCTAAAGGCTGGGGCAAATCAAACTCTTAAAACTGGCCGAAGTTTTTCGTCTTTCGTTACTGCCCTAATAATTTAAAAAACTGTTGACATGGGAATATTTCCCATTTATTATAAGTTATAATTTACGTGATAGTAAATTTTTACTCAACAACCTAGGAGACTTTAAAATGAACAAATTACTTTTAACAGCAATTTTAACAGTGGGCGTTGCCTTAGCTTCTGCTCCAGTAATGGCAAAACGCGGTGCTGATGATCCAGCAGGTCACGAAGCTGCTGAACACGCTGGTGGTCACGAAGCTGCTGAACACGCTGGTGGTCACGAAGCTGCTGAACACGCTGGTGGTCACGAAGCTGCTGAACACGCTGGTGGTCACGATGCTGCTGAACACGCTGGTGGTCACGATGCTGCTGAACATGAAATTAATGATGATCCAGCACCCGCACCAGCGATTTAAGCTATATAGTTTTGTCCGTACAAGCTCATTAGTCTTAAAGTATTTAGGTTGATGAGGTTTTTAGTAACTAATATATTAAGATAGTTATATCGAAAATAAAAAAGCCACTCTAATTAGGAGTGGCTTTTTTAAATCTAAATATCTCTACTTAAAAATATGCACTAAAAGTAATGCACTAAAGTTGCACCAGTTCCCCAATTCGGACTAGAATTTCCAAAACCTGACAGAATGTATAAACTAACTTTATTACTATTATCTAAATAGTAATTACCATAAACGCTAGCTTCTTTAGCATCATCAGAAAATTGAGTGACTTTTCTTTGTTGGAAGTAGCTAGCACCTATAAGCAAATCACGATTTACTTTAAAATCCATGCCTAAAGTTGTATTCCATACGTTATTGTAATTAATGCCGTCTGGGTCACCTTTCCATTTATAGCCGATGTTCCAATAAGGCGTTACACTACCAATGACTTTATAAAATTCTGCATTGACTCCATAATCTGTTTCTCCTGAGCCAAGGAATTTTTTCTCATCAGCGGTTGGGAGTTTGATTTTTCCAGTCACATCCATTCCAACCGGGTAGCTTACATCGTCAAACAAGTTATAAGTAACTGATAAATAAAGATCACCTATCCCAGAATTGGTAGATTTTGTACCTGTTGCACTGCCGATAAAATTACCTTCAGAGTCAACGTTGTTTGGGCCTTTAATACGTAACCAAGAAGTAGACCCACTTAAAGTCCAAGGACCATTTGTATATTTTAAGCCAATTGGTATCGACCAAACATCGGTGTCTATAACATCGCCATAATCGCCAGCGTCATAAGTCGCACCTACTGACATAGAAAATCTGCCATCAGCTGGTTTGCTGGTTTTGTTAAGTTCCGCCGCACAAACTGCATGGCTACTTAAAATTAGTAAAGCAATACTGATTTTAGGGATAAAACGCATAGCTTTTCTTCCTTTATATTTGTAAAAATTTCCCGTATTTATTATAGCTAATTTAATTTTAGCTTGATATTGTTTGCTAAAAATTAATCAATAATTTGGCTTTTAATTTTTATTATTTGTATTTATGACACAAATATATTTAAAACTAAAAGGCTCCCAGTATAATATTTCGGCTACTGCCATTGTTTGCAGACACGCAACTGCTAGTTAAGTAATTAAAATTATATAGTTCTCAGTTTGTCTTGGTAAACTGTTTAATGTTCGAATGAATGTTAAAAAAACCAGCATTTGCTGGCTTTTTTAATTAGTAAAATGGATTCCCGATTTCTAAGAAATGGCGTGAGGTTTATACCTTCTGATATACCTCACTGCCTTTTTTCACAAACTCAATGGCTTTTTCTTGCATGCCTTTTTGCAGCGCTTCTTCATCGCTAACGCCTAACTTGTCTGCGTAATCACGTACATCTTGCGATATTTTCATAGAGCAGAAATGCGGACCGCACATAGAGCAGAAATGCGCTTGTTTTGCGCCTTCTTGTGGCAATGTTTCGTCGTG
>JANXWL010000016.1 GCA_025351225.1 Methylotenera sp.
TCGCCCCATTGCAGCTTAACCGCACTTTGTAGATTGTTGAGTTGTAATTCGGCAGCTGATATTTTCGCTTTGTCACTATTCACGGCAGCTAAGGCTTCTTGCACAACGCGGTCAGATACGTTTTTATCATCTTCATTTAACGTTTTAAGCCGTAGGTATTGCTGTAAATTGTTGCCGCTAGCGGCATTTGCTAAGGCGATTTCTGATTTTGCCTGCAAATAATTGGCTTTTGCCTCAATTAAACTATCAATTGCAATCACAGTACCTGTACTTTTTAGCTTACCCGCAAAGGTGCTACTTACTACTTTAGCTGTTGCAATGCCGCTATTTTGTTGGGTTGCAGCCGATAAGCTGACAATGCTCAATCCATTATTTTCGGCAACGCGGTTGGGGCTGGTAATTTCATCTTCATGGCGATTTTGATACGCTTCATATTCATCTTTGCTATAAAAAATAAGCACCCAAAACAGCGCGATAATGAGCAATGCCTGTAGCGCAATAATCAGACTTAGTTTCTTATTCATTTAGCATCCATTTAAATTAGTCCATAACCATTAAGCTATTGAATTTTAATAGTTTTATCATTAACCATATTGTCTATATTTAAAACTGTGTCTGCATTTAAAGGCATTTGCACACTATTTTCAAGTGCTAACAGCGCATTCAACTGCTGAAATTGGGCGTTGATAAGTTGTTGTTCTAACAACGTTTTATTGAGCTTGTTTTGGGTCAAGTCTAAGCGATCAATCAGCCCTGCATCCAGTTGGCGTTGCAGTTTTTGTGTATATTGTTGTTGGGCTAAAAGTTGCTGTTTCACTTGATTGATGTTTTGCTGGCTTGCCGTATAAGCGGCGTTTGCCTGGCCCACCTCTGCAATCACATTCGCTTGCAAAGCCTCAAATTGCGCGCCTTCAATCGCGCGCAGCTGCGTGGCTTCTGCGACAAGCGATTGATTTAAAGCGTTATTTTTATTGAGTAAATTAAGCAATGTAGAGAAGCCGAGTGACCAAATGCTATCACCAAACTCAAATGCAAAGCCAGGGCTGAGTGAAATATCGGGCGTTTGCTTAGCAATCTCGAGCTTAATTTTGCTTTCTGCTGCCGCGTATTTAGATAAGCTACGGCGAATATCTAAACGGTTGAGTAGGGCGTTTTCTTGTAAAAGTGAGGTGTTGGGCTTGGATGACAATGCAGATTCAATATTTAGCGGTTTTAATTGCAGTTGCGCAAACTTTTCATTACTTAACCCAACATCTGCGGCAAGCGCAACAAGGATTTCGGCTGATTTAATTTGTTCAGTGTTCGAAAAAAATTGCGCTTTTTGTTGCAGTAATTTGGCTGCATTTAATTCGGTGTTGGATGCTGCGCCTAATTGCAGGCGTTTTTGAAGTAATGCGACAAGGTTATTTTGCACAGCTAACTCATTATTGAGCTGTTTTTGTTGCGCACCATTTTCATAGTAGCTCAGTAAATCTTTTGCAATTTGGCTGCGCAATTGCCAAGCTACGTCGGCTACATCAATGCGCGTAACTTCCTGCAGATGTTGCGCTTCTTCTACTTTAATTTGGCGTTTGTTGGCTGTTTCAATCGGTATCTCAACCTCTAGCCCAAATGCCCATGGCTGAATATCACCATTGGCTTGATTACTGCGCGCGGCACGACCGCCAAGCTTAGGGCTTTGCTGCTGATTAGCAGTGTTGATGGCCAAATTAGCCAGCGAAAGTTGCGCTCTGGCGACGTCAAGTTTTGGATTAAAGTACAGCGCACACAGCGTAAGCTCATCTACCCCCCATTCGGTGAATGGCAGCTTATTTTCTGCATAACCTTGCTTAATTAAATACGCTTTAAAATCAGCACTACTAACGTCTTTATTGCGAATTTTAGCGGTAACATTTGCAGGATCTAGCGGCTTGGCTTGATATTTCTCATGCGCGCAACCGCTTGTTAGCAGGCACAAGCTTAGCGTTGCTATCAAGTAATTTGATTGGGAATTGAATTTCACGATTGAGTTGCAAGCGCATTAAGCACAAATTTTAAAAGTTAGTTATCAATACTTGCGTGTACCGAACTAAGTGCGTCTTGAAGTGTTTCTTCTGAGAGTTTATTAATCGTCGTAGCCAGTAAATCTGCCGCTTCTACCGTACGAACAGGCAAGTCATGCGTGTTAAGCTCTGCGATTAAGCCTGCTGAGGCGCCTGCAATAATCAGCAAGGTTTCACGCTCTTTCATCAGTAATTCTAATTCGGCACGAAGCATACTGCTTTCTGCGCTGTTATTCGCTTGCTTAGTGTTAATGTATTGAGTGGTGTTTTGCATCGTATTATCTTTATAAATGTAGGTTCAAGCCGTATCTTGCAGTTTGTGAGGTGTGCTTGTCAATGTATTGAATCATTTTGGAATCAATCTGATACAAATTTATGTTTCGATAGTGGTTTTTGCTTATCAAACTGCGTAAACTTGAGTACAATACGCGCTTTACCAGTTTAGGCAGATTTTAGTTTGTTGGCCTAGATAAATGCGAGAGTGGCGGAATTGGTAGACGCACTGGTTTTAGGTACCAGCGTCGTAAGACGTAAGAGTTCGAGTCTCTTCTTTCGCACCAAATACCAATAGAAGTGGGCACTTGTTTCAGGTGACCCACTTTTATTTTATCTATCGCTGCTGCATGCGCCAATGCATTGTAATTACTTTTACATTCCAGAGTAAACAGGCCCACTTCCACCCTCAGGCGGAACCCACACAATATTCTGCGTGGGATCTTTAATGTCGCAGGTTTTGCAATGGATGCAGTTTTGCGCATTTATTTGCAAATACTTTGTTTCATTCTTGGTTACGATTTCATACACCCCAGCTGGGCAATAGCGTTGTTCAGGCGCATCATATTTGGCAAGATTGATGCTAATCGGAACCGTGTTGTCGAGTAGATGCAGATGACATGGCTGATTAGCATCATGTGCAATATTGCTAAGACTAATTGAATTCAGCTTATCAAAGCTGTAAATTCCATCCGGTTTAGGGTAGTTAATTTTAGGCATGTCAGCCGCAGGTCTAGTACATTCGTGATCAGCTTTATCATGTTGCAGCGTCCATGGTAAATGTAGCTTAAATGCGGCCAACCACATTTCTAATCCGCCAAGTAACATTCCTATCCAACTACCAAATTTCGATAATAGCGGCTTTACATTGCGCACAGCATTAAGGTCTTGCCAAACCCATGAAGCTTGCAATGCTTTATTATAGTTGTGCAGTAAAGGCGGCGCAGACTGGTTATCTACCTGATTACTTAACACTTCAAACACCGCTTCAGCTGCCAGCATGCCCGACTTCATTGCATTATGACTACCTTTAATACGTGGCACGTTTACCATGCCGGCACTGCAACCAATCAGTGCGCCGCCAGGGAATATCATTTCAGGCCAAGACTGCAAGCCTCCTTCGCTAATAGCTCTTGCGCCATAGCTCAATCGCTTACCGCCTTTGAGTAGCGCTTGCATTTTAGGATGG
>JANXWL010000044.1 GCA_025351225.1 Methylotenera sp.
GTAAATGGTGGCCCCTCTGTGAGTCGAACACAGTACCAACGGATTATGAGTCCGCTGCTCTAACCAAGCATGAGCTAAGGGGCCAATAAACTGCGGTGTTTAAATTAACCAATCTGGTAAATTCAAAACAGAAAAACTTCAACTATGTTGAATTAAAACGATCAACTGTTTTAATCTTGACCAGTTTCTAAAAAGCTACGTAGCCTTTCTGAGCGCGTAGGGTGGCGCAATTTACGTAGTGCTTTTGCCTCAATTTGACGGATACGCTCACGCGTAACATCAAACTGTTTGCCCACTTCTTCTAATGTATGATCGGTGTTCATTTCAATGCCAAAACGCATACGTAACACTTTTGCTTCGCGCGGCGTAAGCGATTCTAATACCTCGCTAGTTGCATCGCGCAAGCTGGCGTAAACAGCCGCTTCCATCGGGGCAAGCGTAGTGTTATCTTCAATAAAATCGCCCAAATGCGAATCTTCGTCATCACCAATTGGTGTTTCCATTGAGATTGGCTCTTTGCTGATTTTTAAGATTTTACGAATCTTATCTTCAGGCATTTCCATTTTCTCTGCAAGCAAGGCGGGGTCTGGCTCTATGCCTGTTTCCTGTAAAATTTGGCGACTAATACGATTCATTTTGTTAATCGTTTCAATCATATGTACAGGGATACGAATCGTGCGTGCTTGGTCAGCAATACTGCGCGTAATCGCTTGGCGAATCCACCATGTGGCATAAGTAGAAAACTTATAGCCACGGCGATATTCAAATTTATCCACCGCTTTCATTAGGCCAATATTGCCTTCTTGAATCAAATCTAAAAACTGCAAACCACGATTAGTATATTTTTTAGCAATTGAAATCACCAAACGCAAGTTGGCTTCAATCATCTCACGCTTGGCACGACGCGCACGCGCCTCACCAGTGGTCATTTGCTTATTGATTTCTTTTAGCTCTTTAATCGGAATACCGACTTTAGCTTCTAGTGCAATCAATCTATCTTGTTGATCAATAATCGAGTGACGATAACGCGTTAAACGTTCGATATATGGCTTATCTAGGCGCAACTCAGCATCTAACCAAGTTAAGTTAATTTCGTTAGTTGGAAAGCTTTTAATAAAATGTGTGCGTGGCATACCCGATTTATCTACGCAAAAATCCATCACTTTACGTTCATGGCCGCGCACTTCTTCTACCAAAATCCGCACTTGCTCGCATAATGCTTCTACTTGTTTGGCTGAGAATCTAAATGCTGTCAGCTCTTGCAACACTGATTCATGCAACGCTTTATAGCCTGCGTCTTGCGAGCCTTTTTGCTCGCGAATCGCATTCATCTCGCTATTGGCTTTGCGAATTACTGCAAAGCGTTTTAGCACTTCTTCTTTTAGTTTAGCTAAAGCTTCTGCTGAAATAGCCGCTGCTTTTGCGCCATCTTCATCGTCGTCTTCATCGACGTCGACATCTGGCTCCTCATCATCAGCCGCGTCAACCGCCATGGCTTCATCCAAGCCAATATCGCTATCAATTAAACCATCCACCAAGTCGTCAACACTAATTTCGTCTTTTTCAACTTGCTCTACCATTTTTAACAACTGTGTAATAGTTGTAGGGCAAGCGGCAATGGCTTGCACCATATGTTTCAGGCCATCTTCAATGCGTTTGGCGATTTCAATTTCGCCTTCGCGCGTCAGCAAATCCACTGTACCCATTTCGCGCATATACATACGCACTGGGTCTGTAGTACGACCAAAGTCAGAATCCACAGTCGCAAGGGCTGCTTCCGCTTCTTCTACCGCATCTTCGTCTGTTACGGGTGCTGGTGCATCCGACATCAACAACACTTCAGCATCTGGCGCCTCTTCGTACACCTGAATGCCCATGTCGTTAATCATGCCGATGATGCCATCGATTTGCTCAGAGTTCTGCACGTCATCTGGCAAGTGGTCGTTAATCTCGGCATAGGTTAGATAGCCTCGCTCTTTACCTAAAATAATCAGCGTTTTTAAGCGTGTACGGCGCGCTTCTGCGTCTATCGCTACTGCCGCTGGGTCAAGCGCAGCCTCGGCTGCCAGCTTATTGCGCTCTTTTTCTAAGGTCTTATCTGATTTTGGTCTGGCCATGCCTGATCCTATTCTATACGTACTATTCTATGAGTCCTGCTATTTTATGCCCGCCAACTGTCGCGGAAAACCCTCGATTATACTGCAAAAGCTGACTTATTTTAAGCACTTTTTGAGCACTTTTTACTTACGATTGAATCGCTTAGCCAGTATTTGGATTGGTTATTTCGCCGTTAGTTGTTTTACCGCCTCACGCCAGTAGCCCTTAGGTTTTCTTGGCGGTTAAATTTTTAAGCATTTCGCGCTCTTCAGCGCTTAAGGCGCTAAAAGACTTTTCTTTTAGCGAGTCCAACATACTCACGCCTTGCTTTTGTTGCGTCATTTCAACTAGTTGGGTACGCGCACCCTCAAATTCAAGCGCAAAATCTAAAGTCTCATCCAACAAATGCAATTCACGTTGAATATCATGCAGTAATCGCGGGTCTATTTTAGATTCTATTGAATGCAACAACGCAGCAGGCCTAGATTGTGGCTGCGCAAGCGCCGCATGGATACTGGCTTGCAGCAGCATGTCTTCTTCAGCAAAACCCTGTGAAAAATTTAAATGTTCAGTTTTAACCAAATCAGGGCGCATTAAGGCCATCAACACAAAACGTTTCTTAATACTGATTGGAGCCCGACTTTGCTTTTGCGTTGCTTTCGTAGGCGGCCTATTGGGTGCAGGTAACTTCAGCAAACTTTGCATTTCTGCCTCTGTTACATCTGCCAACTCTGCCACTTTTTTACGCATCATTAGCGAAAATTTTGGCGCCACTATTTGCCGCAAAATTGGCTCGGCTTCATTTAAAAACTGCACTTTATCTTCTTGGGCATTCAGCGGGTTTTGTTGGGTTAAATGCGCAATAATGTACTGTGAAAGTGGCATAGCAGCTTGCATTTCAGCCTCAATTTTCTCTTTGCCAAATTCACGCACATAGCTATCAGGATCATGCTCTTTTGGCAGAAATAAAAAACGCAGTTTCAGCCCATCTGTCAACGCTGGCAGCGCATTCATGGCGGCGCGCCAAGCTGCTGTACGGCCTGCATTATCGCCATCAAAACAAAATACAATTTCATCGGTTTGGCGCATGAGTTTAGTAATGTGGAATGGCGTAGTGGCAGTACCAAGCGCAGCCACTGCATATTCAATGCCATATTGCGCTAGCGCAACCACATCCATATAACCTTCCACCACCAGCACGCGACCAGCATCGCGTATGGCACGGCGCGCAACAAATAAGCCATACAATTCATGGCCTTTTTGGAATAGTGGCGTTTCGGGTGAGTTGTAATATTTTGGCGACTCTTCATTATTAATCACGCGTCCACCAAAACCAATCACTTGGCCCTTTTGGTCGTGAATCGGAAACATAATACGGTCACGAAAACGGTCGTAACGCTTACCTTGATCGTTTTCAACTACCAAGCCTGCGGTTTGCAAAGCTTCGTTTTCGTAGTTGGCAAACACATTTTGCAAATTTTGCCAGCCTGCAGGCGCATAGCCAATTTGAAATTTAGCCGCAATCACGCCGCTTAATCCGCGGCCTTTTAAATACTCAATCGCACGCGGCGAGTTTTTTAGCTCCGCTTTGTAATAATTAGCGGCTTGCTGCAACGTTTCTTGCAAACCCAGCTTGATGGTTTTATTGTGCGCATCCGCCTCGCGTGATTGCGGTGTGGAGTCTTCTTTTGGCACAATCATGCCAACATTTTTGGCTAAATCGTTAATGGCTTCAATAAAACTTAAACCTGCGTATTCCATTAAAAAGCCAATCGCCGTACCATGCGCGCCGCAACCAAAGCAATGATAAAACTGCTTAGTGGGACTGACGGTAAAGCTAGGTGATTTTTCATTGTGGAACGGGCAACAGGCAGAGTAGTTGGCGCCTGCTTTTTTAAGCGGTACAGATTTATCTACCACATCAACAATATCGACACGGTTTAATAACTCTTGAATAAAACTCTCTGGAATCATATGCGTGAGTATAAATAAAAAAAGGAGCTTTCGCTCCCTTTAGTTTGTCGCTTATTTTTTAAGCTAAACGTGACTTAATCAGGCCAGAAACTTTGCCCATATCGGCCATTCCCGCCACCAGCGGCTTCACTAGACCAACTACTTTGCCCATATCTTTCGCGCCTTGTGCGCCAGAGTCTGCAATCACTTGGTCAACAATCGCGCTAATTTCAGCGTCTGACATTTGTTTTGGCATGTAAGTTTGCAACACGCTCACTTCAAATTTTTCAATATCGGCCAAATCAGTGCGGCCAGCGCCTTCAAAAGCATCAATTGAATCACGACGTTGTTTGAGCATTTTTTCAATCACTGCAATCACATCCGCATCCGTCAGCTCAATACGTTCATCTACTTCGCGCTGTTTAATGGCAGAAAGCAATAAACGAATCGCGCCAAGGCGCACGCTATCTTTAGCGCGCATAGCGGTTTTCATGTCTTCGGTGATTTGTTGCTTAAGGCTCATGGGGGTTAAAGCTTACAGCGCTTTATGGTTGTTGACTGATATATTTGTCGAAATTGGCTGAGTAATCGGCCACGTTTTCGGTGAGTGCCAATTTATATTGACTCACAAAATATTCAATCGCAGCATCTTTTTCAGCTTCAAATGCTTCTTTATTACCGCATTGCGATGCGATGACAAAGGCATTAAAGCGCGCTGAGGAGTAGGCAAAACCAGCACTGACAACACCACGATCAGTGTCGTTTTGGCTGTTGGCATGCGCAATAAAACTATCTGCTACTTTCCAAAAAGCATCATTGCCTGGTTTTTCTTGTGTTTCAGCCATACTAGCCCTTAATTAAAACAAGCTTAGTAAAGTTTAGCTGGAAGCGTTTGATTACGTAAACGGCGATATTGGCGTTTAACTGCTGCTGCTGCTTTACGTTTACGTTCCCATGTTGGTTTCTCGTAAAACTCGCGAGCGCGAAGATCATTCAACAAACCAGTTTTTTCTATTAAGCGTTTAAAACGGCGCAGGGCAACGTCAAACGGCTCATTCTCTTTTACGCGTACACTAGACATTAATTCTCTCTTATCGACTGTCGTTCAAAATATATAAGTTTTTAAATCACTCAAATAAACGGTTTACCCGTTACAAACTTGAGAAAAGTCTAACATTTTAATCGTATAATGCTTTTTTTTCAACTCTTTTAATGCTTTCTCTCGCTTTTATGCATTTGTGTGTAAAAGCGTCTTATGGATATTATAAATGTTTTGGGTTTCATGTTAATACTGGGTTTTGAATCATCGTGCGACGAGACTGGTGTCGCGCTATACGACACAGAATTAGGGCTGCTATCGCACGCGCTACATTCACAAGTAGCCATGCACGCAGAATTTGGTGGCGTGGTGCCAGAGCTTGCCTCGCGTGACCATATTCGGCGCGCGCTTCCGTTAACTGAAATCGTGTTAAAACAAGCCAATAAAAGCCTAAAAGATATTGATGGAATCGCCTACACGCAAGGCCCTGGCTTGGCGGGCGCGCTATTGGTTGGCACTAGCATCGCGCAATCGCTAGCCATGTCGTTAAACGTACCCAGCGTTGGTGTGCACCATTTAGAGGGGCATTTACTGGCGCCTTTGTTAGAAGAAAATCCACCACAATTTCCCTTTGTCGCACTATTAGTTTCTGGCGGACACAGCCAATTAATGCGAGTAGATGGCATTGGCGAATATGAGTTGTTGGGCGATACGCTTGATGACGCAGCGGGCGAAGCCTTTGATAAAACGGCGAAATTGCTGGGATTAGGCTACCCAGGCGGACCAGCGTTGGCTAAATTAGCTGCTTTAGGCAAAACGCACTTTAAATTACCGCGCCCAATGTTAAACAGTAAAGATTTGAACTTTAGCTTTAGCGGATTAAAAACCGCCGTACTCACTTTGGTGAACAATAATCAGCCGCTGACTGACGACATTAAAAAAGATATTGCGTGGGAATTTCAGGAGGCCGTTACTGAAATTTTAACCACAAAATGTATGTCAGCTTTGCGCGAAACAGGGCTAGATAGCTTGGTGGTATCAGGCGGCGTGGGCGCAAACACTAGGCTACGTGA
Organism: Methylotenera sp.; assembly: GCA_025351225.1. Lineage (GTDB taxonomy): Bacteria > Pseudomonadota > Gammaproteobacteria > Burkholderiales > Methylophilaceae > Methylotenera_A. The sequence goes on from JANXWL010000044.1 coordinate 6,163, forward strand.
GCGTTTGAATGCGGCAACCAAGAAAAAATTGTGTAAAGTGAGTTATCCGCGCCTAGAGTTTTGCACCGACAACGGCGCTATGATTGCGTTTGCTGGAGCCATGAGATTAAGTGCGATGAGACTAAAAGCTACACAAGTGACGAAGCAAGATTATAGTTTTAGCATTAAACCACGTTGGGATTTAGCAGAACTGACGAAGCCTTGATGTCAAATACTTAATTTATTTTTTGCCAAAACCTGATTCAGTGCCAGCTAGCAACTTTTGAATATTGCTTTTATGCCGCCAAACCAGCATTATTGCCATCACCAGCACCATCAGCACATAATCTTTGTAGGGCAATAAAAACCAAGCGGCAAAAAGTGGCGATAGCGCAGCCGCCACAATGGCCGAAAGTGAAGAAATTCGGCTAATTGCAAACACAATAGCCCATGTAACTAGGCACGCCAACGCTAACCATCCCGATATTGCCAGCATCACGCCTAGCGCAGTTGCCACGCCTTTGCCGCCTTTAAATTTGTGATAAATGGGGTACAAATGCCCAAAGAAAACCGCCAAGCCCACGCAAGCCACTACCCACATCAACATATCGGTTTGCAGCGCCAACCACACCGGCAGCCAGCCCTTAAACGCATCACCCAGTAGCGTCAAAATAGCAGGTAATTTTTTACCGCTACGTGCAATATTCGTCGCACCAATATTACCACTACCCACAGTGCGCGGGTCTGGCAGGCCGAACGCCTTACTCATTAAAATGCCAAACGAAATCGAACCGATGAGATACGCGGCAACAATCCAAACAATCGGAATTAGCGTGACGGGGATAAAACCTAACTCATTCATATTAAATTGCTCTAAAATCACTTAATACCATTTTATACGATAATTGTATGGACACCATTTTTATCAGCGAGCTAAAAGTAAAAACCAAACTCGGCGTACCCGCGTGGGAACGCATGGTAGCGCAAACCATTATTTTAGATATTGAAATTGGCTACGATTTAACTAAAGCCTGTAAAAGCGATGCGATTGCCGACACCATTGATTACGGCGCTGTGGTTGTGCGCATCCACGAAACTTTAAAACAACACAGCTTTCAACTGGTAGAGGCGCTAGCCGAGCATATATGCCAATTAATTTTGAAAGAATTCGGTGCGTTAAATGTGAAAATTAAAGTCGCCAAACCCGCGATATTGGCGGGATTGAAAGCGTTGGGAGTTGAAATTGAACGTAAGAATTTATTTAATATTTAAGAAAAGTTACAATGATAATTAAAGAGAATAATAATCCAGTGCCAACCGAAAAATTTGGGAAAGCAGGTTATGAGGCAGAGCGAAAAGTCGCATATTATTTGAAAATGGCTTTTGGTGATAACCCAAGTCTATTAATACTAAATGATCTTCGCTTGGAATTTGAAGATGGTGTTACCGCTCAAATGGATCACCTTGTCATTCATCAACATGGCTTAATTATCGTCGAGAGTAAAAGTGTTGCAGGTAAGCTGCAGGTGCAAGACGATGGGCAATGGGTAAGATGGTATTCTCAAAAGTCGGGAAAAGACATCAGCAAAGGCATGGAAAACCCTATTAAGCAAGCCAAACGACAAGGCCAAACCTTGAAAAAAGTACTATCATCAAGTGCCAGCAATGATAGTACACGCAAAGCAATTGAAGCATTTCCTGTCGATGTGCTAGTGACTTTTTCAACTTCAAACGGTGGTATATTCTTAGCAAAAAATAAACAACTTTACCCAGAAGTGTGCCCTGCCGATGCTATAGATGATTTCATTAATAAAATCTTGGCTGATAGTGCCAAAAACGCTAACAACCAAGGCTTTAACTTGTCTGAGACGAATAGAAGTAAATTAGCAGAACACTTAGTAAAAATTCACAAATCATACCAAGCACCTACTGAGCCATATCCAAAGCCAGCTGCAGCCGACACACCCGTTAAAGCCGAGCAAAAAAATTCTGAATATATCGTTGCTAAAAAAACAAAGCCAGCTAATATTATTGGCGCAATTGCTGCGGCAATATCAAGGACACTTTCAACCCCAGAAAGTAAATTCAAGCACGCGTGTCGTAAATGTGAGTCTGATAAATTGGAAGCTTCAAGTGGTAAATTTGGCTATTATTTTAAATGCTTAGATTGTAATGAAAATACTGCAATCAAAACTTCATGTCAAAATTGCAAAAGTCTTTTTAAAATCCGTAAGGATAAAAAACAGTTTTTTGCAGAATGTTCAACTTGCAAGACTTCAGAAATTTTTCACATTAATCCTTGACCCCCTTGCCGCGCCTTCGGCTTGAGCGGCAGATGGTAGGCGGCGAGGACTGTTTGAGTGCTGAAAGCACGAGTTCCGCAGCCGCCACCCAGATGCGGCGCTAAGACCGACGGATGAGGCGGCAGCGGGGTGCCGTTTTCTTGGGTTACTTTCTTTTCAGGCAGTTAAAAGAAAGTGACTAGGCGTCGGGCTACCCCCGACTACAATCTACCAACTACTGGATTCTTCGTTTCACTCAGAATGACAGGTCAAAATGGATTCCCGCCTACGCGGGAATGACGGTGTGGAGGGGCTAAAAGCTGGATTGCTGTGCTTCGCTCAGAATGACGGCGAACAAATCAACCTCGTGGATGATGCACACTATGCAATTGCTTCAAGCGCTCTCTTGCCACATGCGTATAAATCTGCGTGGTCGAAATATCCGCATGCCCCAGCAACATCTGCACTACGCGCAAATCGGCACCGTGATTGAGCAAATGCGTGGCAAAGGCATGGCGCAACACGTGAGGGCTCATGTGTTTGGTAATACCAGCAACCAGCGCATAGCGTTTGATTAAATACCAAAAGGCTTGCCG
>JANXWL010000047.1 GCA_025351225.1 Methylotenera sp.
CAACCGAATTGCTTCTTGCTTGAATTCTATTGTGTACTGCGCTTTTGATTGTTTCGCCTTCATTTACTGCTCCTTTAGCTAATTTTATCATTAGCTATGGACTCCAGTTTTTGAGGGCAAGGTCAGTATGGCCTAATCATACTAGCTAGTCTATACAAAACTTTAGTTAATTTTTATACGAGCTACTAGATCAGAATAGCATTGATAGACCAGTTAATTGGATCTGTGAATTCTATTGATAGACCTCCACAATAAACTGTATGGGTTTATAACCAATATATATAAACTCACAAAAACCAAGCAGTTAAAAAGCCAAATTTATAACTGGGGGGTTTTTATGTCAGCTTTAGACGATTTTTTGCAATTTTGTGGTAAATGATAACAATGTACGTCAGAGCTCTGAGGATGAAAGACTATCCAATTTAACAAAACACTGCATTAGCATTTTTTCAATCTAATCATGGTATATTTCATGATAACTAACGTGCGAAAATTTTAATAAGTTTAAATCTAAAAAAATGCTATTAAATCAGATAACAATTAAAAATTTTCGAGGTATAGAACACCTAACAATCCCTCTAGATACATGTACTGTTTTAATTGGAGAAAATAATACTGGTAAGACCAGTATCTTAGAGGCACTACATATCTCTTTGAGCAGAAATCTTTCTCGAAAGGTTGTTCCTTTCGGTGAGTATGATTTTCATCTCACAACCGCCAAGCCAGATCCAATTTCAGCGCCACCAATTGAAATTGACCTTACTTTTGTAGAAACAGAAGAAGGGGAATGGCCAGATGCAATTATTCAAGGACTAGACAAAGCTGTACAAGTTCGGACAGATAATAAGCAAGAAATAAGATTTCGAATCGTATCTAGCTATGATGCCACCTTAAAAGATTTTATTTTGGAATGGTCATTTCTAGATCTTGATGGAAATGAATTGCCAACAGCTAAGAACCCAAGAATCGTTTCCGAATTACAACAATTAAATCCAGCATTTTTCCTTGCAGCAGTTCGTGACGCAGGCCAACACTTTCAGAGTCGGTCACCTTTTTGGGGGCCATTCACAAAGAATCCGCAAATTGATGACAAGACGCGTCTCGAATTAGAGGAACAAATTGAGGCTATTAATCAATCAGTATTAGATACGCACACACCATTCAATGAGGTTAAAGCTCAGATAGCAAAAGCTGGGGGCTTTGTACCACTAGCAGCCGCAGATCTTGTTAGTGTTGAGGCCGTTCCTGCCAGAATTTTCGATATGCTGAGTAAAACTCAAGTTAAGTTAGTGGCTAAAAGTGGAGCAAAACTACCTATAACCCAACATGGAGCTGGTACGCAGAGCCTTTCAGTTCTTTTCCTTTTTGAGGCCTTTCTCAATGCTAGGTTAACTGAGGCTTATGACAAAGATTCTGAACCACTTTTAGCATTAGAGGAGCCAGAGTCACATCTCCACCCATCTGCAGTTAGATCTTTATGGACTGTGTTGCAATCACTTAAAGGGCAAAAAGTTGTAGCAACCCATTCGGGGGAATTGTTAGCAGCAGTCCCGTTGAAGTCAATTAGACGTCTAGCACGTAAAGGAGGGGTAGTTCAAGTTTTCCAAGTTAAGGATACTAGCCTAACACCTGACGACGAACGTAAAATCGCATATCACATTAGAGCAAAGCGAGGAAATCTATTATTTGCCAAATCGTGGCTATTTGTTGAAGGTGAAAGTGAGTTTTGGTTTATTCCTGAAGCAGCAAGAACTCTTAATATAGACTTAGATTTGGAAGGTGTCAGCTGTGTGGAGTTCTCTCAGTGTGGTTTAGCTCCCTTGATAAAACTCGCTACAGATTTGGGAATTGAATGGCATGTAATTGCTGATGGTGATGCTGCAGGGCAACAATACGCTGCTACTGTAAGAGCAAACTTAGGGGGGGCGGCAGAAAGTAGCAGATTAACAGTTCTAGTTGAGAAGGACATAGAGCATGCAATGTGGAATCATGGCTATTCAACAGTTTATGAAAGTGCTGTGGGTGTGCACCAAAAAGCCAATATTACAGCAGCAGTGGGTACGCTTGACTACATAGACCAAACCATTCGAATGGCAGTTAAAACCACATCAAAACCACATCTGGCTATTGCAGTAGTTGAAGCTGCAAGCCAAGTGGGATCATTAGGATTACCATTGACTATTTGCAATGCCATTACAACTTCTGTTAGCAACGCAAGAATATGAACATTGATATAACAACGCTTAACGAGAACCAACTTCAAGCGGTCCGATGGAATCAAGGACCTCTCCTAGTTCTAGCAGGACCGGGCTCTGGCAAAACTCGTGTACTGACTTATCGGATAGCTCGTTTGCTTGAAGAGTCGTCTGGTGAGCGCTTTAAAATACTCGGTATAACATTCACCAATAAAGCATCAGCAGAGATGCGACAGCGCCTTGAGGGATTATTGAAGTCAGGAAAGGAGAGGGCATTACTAACAACTTTCCATTCATTTGCTGCAGAGATACTTCGACAGCATGGGCATCACTTGGGACTAAGACCTGATTTCACCATCCTTGTTGAGACAGCGGATCGTGAAGCAATAGCAGCTGAGGCAATCAAACAGCTAAGTGATGAATTTGCAGATATTATCCCAGAAACGGCAAATTTATTGCCTATAATTGACAGAATGATGTCTCAGTATGTCAATGTGGAAGAGGTTGAGAAAGGGACAACAACTCATACCCACACAGAATTTTTAATGCAATTGTTCACAATGTATAGAGCACAGCTTATTAAAGGAAACCAGTTAGACTTCGCATCCTTAATAGGGCTTGCTGTTCAATTATTAGAAGAGCGACCCGCTATCGCTCGTCAATATCAAAGAGTGTACCAATTTGTATGTGTTGATGAATTTCAAGACACAAACGAGACACAATTTCGTTTATTGTGCGCTCTTGTGCCAATTGAGAAGCCTAATTTATTCGCTGTAGCTGATGACGATCAATTGATTTATCAGTGGAATGGTGCCAATCCTGAACGATTAAAAGAGCTTTGTGATATCTTCTCAATGGAGACGTTACAGTTGCCCGAGAACTATAGATGCCCTCCTATAGTGATTGAATTGGCTAATAATCTTATTATTCATAATAAAGATCGTTCCGTTGGAAAGGAAAGGTTGATAGCCCACAAGACTCCGACGGAAGACTCATCACTTAGGATATATCATTTCCCAGATTTTACTGACGAGGTGGCTTGGATTGTTTCAGAGCTGAAGAGTGCAACCCCAGAAATGAGGAGCGATAGTGTCGTGCTTGGCAGGTCGAAGAAACTGTTAGATGCAGTCATCTCACAGTGTTCCAAACAATCAGTCCCAGCCTATATTGCTGTTCGAAAAAGTCAATTTATTAGTGCTCCTGTAACGCTTCTTCATGCAATTTTAAGACTCGCAAATGCACGTCAAGACCGTGAGCAGTTAAGAAAGGTTTGCAAAGCTTTTTATTCATTAGATGGGAGTAACTTTCGAGTAGAAGATATTGTAGCGGCTTCGTCTTTCTATAATGGTGACTATCTTCGTAGTTGGATAGAGGTAGCATTGGATGAATCTACAATTTCAAACCAATCAAGGATTTTTCTCCAACAAACTAAGGCAACGCTTCTCGAGAGAATCGACCATTGGGTATTTATAGACAACGCTTTTAAGTGGTTTGATAGTGTTCAATCTCAATCTCCTGCAATCGAGACAGCATTCAATGAGTATGAAGAAGAAAAACAAGTCTGGGCTTTGCTACAGCAAGAAGTCATTCAGCAATATGGGAAAGCTGAAGTAAGTCTACACTCGTTGTTGCAAGAGTTTGATCTGCGCTCAAAAGAACCACCACCACCTAAAAATGCTGTCAGATGCTTGACTATCCATAGTTCCAAGGGGTTGGAATTTAAGCGTGTTTATTTAATCGGTCTTGTGGAGGAGCAACTGCCCAGCTGGGCAGCTGTTAAGAAAGGCGATGATAGCTTAGAGATTAGGGAAGAGCGTCGGAATTGCTTTGTGGCAATTACCAGAGCCGAAGAATCCCTTACAATCACATATTCAAAACGATATTTTGGATATTTAAAGCAGCCATCAAGATTCCTATCGGAAATGGGCATTAAGATCTAAAAGTGTAACAACGCTATATATGTACCCCATTTATTAACTTGCACTATTTGGCTAGTGAAAAGTTGAAAACTCAATACTAATCCTTTAAGGAATAAGTTTTGGGTTCAGGAAATAAAAATGACAAGTCTTTCTTGTTAATCTTAAATAATGGGCCTTTCTCCGAAACTCTTGGTTTACTTCCACCTTTACGTTTAATAAGGTGGTCCATCGTAATTAACCCAGACTGTATCATTGGCAAGAGTTGGCTTACAAGTGGGCGCTTAGTGTGCGTCACAGAAATCAAATCAAAATACTCAACATCATCTATAGTGGTGCTTTTAGCTTGAATCCAGAAAGTTTCTGCATGTTTTTCAATCAATCGCTCACGTAGAACTTTTCCTGACCAAATAGCAACAGTTTTACTATCTCTATCCTTTTCGATTAGTTGATCTGAAGATTCGTCGTAAAAAAACTGTAATCCTTGGCTGTTCATTTTTCGTGTTGAAATCGTACAATACAACTTGAAGTCATCACCACGTTGGTAGCCGTATTTGTCGAGAATGTCGGCACTACTTTTACAAGGGCTGATAGCCCACTCAGCAACTTGAGCAAATAGATTGCTCCTATTCTTACGCCCTCGCCCACCTTTTAGTTCAATACCTTTATAGTCGGGTTGCTTGCTACTATTAGCAGGGATTTTTAAAGCAAACTCAATAGCCATTCCAACAGCAGTGTCACCTACAATGATGGACTTAATAGGAGACCTAGCTATTTCTTTAAGTTTTTGAAGAAGTTCGTCGGCAATATTATTTTTGCTTTGAATGTATTTTGTAATGAATTCTGTGGCAGGACTATCAGCGTCAAGATTATCTAACTCTATATTACTGAGATTAAATAAATATAAGGCATCATCAAAGACAACAATGGCAATTTTATCAGAGGGCTGAGCGAACCCTTTCAGGTTTCTAAACCACATTCTCGGATCGCCCTTTTTGGTTTTGGGGCGATAAAGACTTACTTTTGTGGAGCTAATTGAGTTGGCGGTTACAAAGTGTGCTTGTTTAATTTCTTTGTGTTCATCACCTTGACCCTGTTTGTCAAAAAAGTGAAAGTTCTCTGCTTCAAAAAGACTTCTAACAGGGCGAGTAGCATCTAAAATGGCTTTTTTGAGACCAGTTATGGTTGGCTCAAACATTGAGTACTCAATACCGATAGCAACGAGACTAGCCTTATTTGTATCTATTTTTTCTTGTATTTCAAGTTGTAAATCAGTGAGCATTGGCATATGTAAATTTAACATACATGGCTGTAAATTACAGCCATACTCAAATCGGTTTATCTAACTCTTTTTTGAAATCCCTGGACTTTTATACTTAGGTGATTTAAAATTGTGATTACTTAAATTCAATTTGAAGAGTGTTAGTGAATTACATTGAGCTATTCGCGGGCTGCGGAGGACTATCGCTAGGCCTTAAATCTGTTGGTTTTGACCTCGTTATGGCTAATGAATTGTCTCCAATGGCAGCTGAGTCTTATGCATTCAACTTTTTTAATGAAGATCTGCAAAGCCTATCAGAGGCTAAATCACCTAAACTCAAAAAAACATTGTGGTTAAGTAGTCAATTTAAGTTGTCAGAACTTAAGCAGCGTTTACGTGAGAACCCAAAAACATATCCAGAGTTGGGTAATGGCAAGTCTGATATCTCAGCTAACGGATCTAACCTTAAAGGTAGCCTTGTCGTAGGTAGTATTGTGGACCTTAACATCTGGCTACAACAGAAACCAGATGTTGCAGCCGAGCTAAAGAATGGATTTGGAGCGGGAGGTGTAGATTTAATATCTGGAGGACCACCATGCCAAAGCTTCAGCATGGCAGGGTTGAGAAAGCAGGACTGTGAAAAGAATAGCCTGCCTTGGGAATTTGCTAAATTTGCTCAAGCAATTCAGCCAAAACTTGTTGTGCTTGAGAATGTTACAGGAATTCTTAGACCGTTCAGAGATGAGCAAGGCAAAAGCTACTACGCGTGGTTTGAGTTGGCAAAAGCATTCTCCGCAATTGGGTACGTTCCACTTTGTTTGCATGTAAATGCAAAGTTAGCAGGAGTGCCACAAAATAGACCACGCTTTATATTGATTGGGGTTAGGAAGGATTTTTTTGACAGTTTGGAGCCAACTTTCAATGAAGCAGAGCAGATCTTATTCTCTCAGCCCCTAGAGTTTTTTAATCGCAGTAAGCACACCGAGGAAATAGAGCTTGATGCACTATGTTATCGTGATGTATCCAAACAATCAGACCTAACTCTTTTTAAAAACTCATTTTTGAAATCACTCGTTGTTTGCCAAGATAAGTTAGTTACAGTTCGTGAAGCAATTGACGATCTTCGTGATCAAGAGTGTCTAAATGCTAAGTTTCCAGAAAAACTTTTAACTACTTTCAGTAAAGTATTGCCAAAACGCGCGATGCAAAATCATGAACATCGTAGAAACGGACTGTTAGTTCGTAGAAGATTCCGTATATACCAAGTGCTTCAGCAAGTAGAGAGTTCCGTACAAAAGAGTGTAATTAGTGTATTAAAAGGCGACTCTAATGATATTAGTGACTTGGAGTGGGGTAAGTTGTCCGAATTTGATTATTTCATTGATTCGGGGAAATTTACTACTTTTAAAAAGAAGAAAGATTTCGTCGCTTTCTTAAAGCAACATCCAACAAAAAAACAAACTCAGAAAGCGCTTCTGGCCAACCAACCAGCTCCTGCAGCACTCTCAATACCTGATGATGCTTGCCATTATCACCATGACGAGTTGCGAACATTAACTGTTAGAGAAATGGCTCGCATACAATCTTTTCCTGACAATTTCGAATTTAAATCGAAAGTAACAACTGGTGGAAAAATGAGGTCATTTGAAGTTCCTCAATACACACAGGTCGGTAATGCTGTCCCTCCTTTATTAGGGCGTGGATTAGGTCTAGCTATTGCAGACTTACTAAACCGATAAAGGTACATAAGGTTTTAAAAGCTGTTTACAAAAACATCTCACACTTCACACACTTCAATCTAACTTATTGATTTAAAGGTAAAACAAGATTCAACTAGAACCTAAACCCCCACTAACATCTAGCACTTAGGTCAATTAGGTATCAGCAGCAGGGAAAAATAATAATGATCGCTTAAGCAGGTCACCTTTGATAACTCCACTATGGTGTTTCTTTAACATCCTCCATACTTCAAAGCCGTTAAGGATAGCGACTTCCCATTGCTTTGCTGAGCAACGATTAACTTCAAGGTGTGAAGTTAAATCTTTAATGCTACGAAGAAGGCTGTACTCCACCGAATCTACACCATCAAAAAATGAGTTCTTTTTTGCCTCGTTAAATATTAGTGCTGCAATCGCTTCATCAATTACGTTTGCTCGCCCACCATCTTCATTTTCATCAATGTCAGAAACTGACTTTCTTTTACATTTGAAAAGCTTCCTCATTACTGGCGACCACCCAAGAATGGCAACAAAAGACAAGTGAAAAACATCATGAAGTCTATATCCATCATCTTCATAGGCATTATCAGTTAATAAATCCCCTAACTTTTCGCCTTGGTAATACAGTTGAACAACAGTTTTACCAATTTCATTTTTCTCAGAAACAACGTTAATCTCAAAATTCCTTGGAAATCTTTCCTTCTCAGGAAAGCCATCATCAAGCAGTTTCGGGCCAAATAAATCACTAGCTTGTTCATGCCAGCGATCTTTAGTTTTTAATAAATTAGCTTTGGCAATTTCATCTAGATTTAAACCCTCTTTACTCGCAATGTTAGCTAAATACCAAAGGATGTCTCCAATCTCTTCAGAAATACGTTCATGAAAAATTTTATAAGCTTCACCGTCACGGAGGCGTTTTTTGTACTCTGTAAGCAATGATCCAGATTCACCAGCTAGCCCTAATAGCGGAATTAGGAGAGATTTAATATCATCTGTACCTTTTGATGGTGCCTGATCAGTTTGTACAGCGGCGTCTTGATATTCAGCAAATCTCATAATTGCTCCTAAAGTAAATTTTTCTTAACTCTTGTTATTGAAGTACCTTGCTTATCGTTATTAATTTTAAGATTCCATTTAGGGGGGTAAAAGTAATCTATAGGATCATGTTTTTCTTTGAATTTTTGTTTAATACGTGTTCTACCTGAAATACCAGCAATCTCTGGGTGCTTAACTCTTGAGTACTTATCAATTTCACAAAAGACATTTTGAATATCAATTAGTTGAAGTCTTCTTCCCCATAGAGATTTGAAATCAATATTTAACCTTTCAAATTCGTACTCTTGGCGATCTGCCATTAGCCTGATGATGTCAGTCTCTGAAAGACCACCTAATGAACTAAAGCACTTGCGAATACCATCTCGCGCTCCAGGCCCTGGCATGGTGAATTCCATTTCACTGAAATTAGTGAGCTCACTATAGTTTAAATCGGTGATGAGTTGGTATCCTAAAAAGTCTCCTATTAATGGATATGATCTTAAAAGGTCAAAACCTAAGCGCATTGACTTGCACCCCATTAAGCGCTCAGGTACTTCTTCATTAATCATCATTTCTAACAGCTTTAAATGTGACTGATGCTTACGTTCTACACCAAAAATATCATGACCAGATGCCATGATGTAGGCTGCAGAATATATAGCAGCTTTTGAATTCATAGCGCGTGTCAAAATTGCTTCATAAGCTTTATACGAATATGACTGCCAGCTAATTTCTCCTAGCTGCGATTCAAGCAAGTTCCAAGTATCAATTTTATTAAATAGCTTAAAAAGCATTACCCTAAAAAATATGTCGCGCGGATCGGTATATTTTGAATAAGCAACATTTTTAATTAAATACTGGCTAACTCGGTCTGAGGCTCTGTAAGCATTTGTAAATTTATACTCGTTCAGAATCGGGTCATCTGACCATGGGGCAGACTTTCCCTGCATTCTTGAAAAGAACACAACTTGACGTTCGGCAGCGAATTTCCAATAGCTATCAAAAGCAATCGTAGTCTTCGCTGGTTCCAGTGTGGCAAAAACATAAGGGGCTTTCCTTACTTTAGTCTCAAAAAACACCTTTTTATCAGTTTTATCTATAATTTTGTTTTTGACGTTTTCCATACTTAATTACTATTCAATATTTTTTGTAAATCAGTTTCTAGAGAGGTAAGTTCACTTTTATTAAACTCACTCCTCTCAAGACAACTAGCAATGCATATTACTTGTGTGAGCTTTAGGTTCAATTGCTTAGCCATAAATTGACCAAGTTGATATAGACCAAGGTAATTCCCATAAGCTTTTTCAAAATGTAATTGTTTAGCATAAAATCCCGTAATTGAAAGTTGGTCATCACCTATGGGGGTAAATGTCACTTGCTGTAAACATGGGAAACCAAGAATACGAGCATTTGAATGATCTCGAGATGGATCAAAAATTGCTGCTTGCATTGCACTTTTACGGTGATTACCTTGTTTATATGTATCAATAATGAATTGCAATTGATTAACAGGTTCATTACCTTCAATTTTTGATTGATATGAGGTTAGGCGACGGAAATAGACACCCTTCCTATTCGTTTGGCATAGCTTAATACCTGGCCATGCTCGTTTGTATCTTTCAAATAACACCTCTGCATCATTCGGAAGTAATGGATTCCACATCGATGCAGGGAATATTGTCCCAGCTACTGTTTCGCACGAATTTTTTTTATGTTTTTTTAACTCTTGATTGAGTCTTTCCTTAATTTGAGCATTCTCAATATCCCCTGTTATGTCGAATCCTTGTATTGTTATTATTGCTGGATGCCTAACCTCTTTACCGGGCTTCATTAACTCTATAAACGCCTTAGCCCAAGCTACGGACAAATTAGACTCTGGTGACATTATTAATGGCGTTATCATTCCTCAACCTCCTCTTCGAATCTATAGCAGCTTCGTCCTTTATAGTTTGGAGAAGATATGCGGATAAATGCAGACCAGCTATTCATTTGATTGCTGATCTTCGCTATGCCTGTCGCTTTAGCTTTTAAGAAACTACCTGAGGTACTTTGTATTAATTCCAAATGATTCCCCTCGAGAGTAGAGTTGGGGGGTATTAGAATGTAATCTCCAACTACACAATCTACAGCACGGCCAATCCAATTTTCATCGACTATATGAAGATTACTTTTACTGGAAGCAGGGTGTATTTGTTGACGAATTTCCTGTGGCTCATAGTGAAGTAATTGGCGTGACTTCTCTGGATTAATCATTTGTAACCCGAACTGCATGTGATTAATAAGAGTTGTATACCCAACCCCTAACCAACTTGATAATCCGTATAGCTCATGAGGCTCTAAATTGGCGTAGCTATAATTACGTCGCTGCATACCACTATCGACTGTTGCTTTTGGCATCAAAAAGTAACCTGCAAAGCAGTCAGCAGAAAACTCTCTCGGATCATTTTTTCGAGACATATTCTCAGTACTTGTAATTTCATCAAACTGCTCGCCATGTCCGTATACATGGTGTCCGATTTCGTGAGCACAGGTAAAATTTATCCTACCTAATGGCCTTAGACTTGACAGTATAATTTTTGGATTAGAGCCTGCTATGTACATCCCTTCCATTGACGGAATATCTACTAGGCGTACTTCTATATTTAATTGCTCAGCAATTTCAATTGGCGAAACAGATTCTACCAAATCAATACCTAGTTTTTTGCGTAAACGCAGAGCTCGGCTTAAAGCATCAGTTGCAAGATTTTTCTTATTAGGCATTAATTCTCCTCCGACTTGCGGAGCATACGAAGTGTAGCCATTAATCTTTCAAGATCAGTTTCGCTCATTTTACTGAGCTCACGTGCAGCCATTAAGATTCGAGCATCTGCGGGATTATCAACGGCTGAGCCATTTACAATCCACTCAACAGACACTCCATAAGTTTGAGAAAACTGCTCAAGTTCTTGGGCTGATACTTTCCTTCGGCCTGCTTCAATTTCACTAATTGTTGGGCGGTGCATATCTAGTTTTTTAGCAACCTGTCCTTGCGATAAGCCAGATGCCTCTCTAGCTTCTCTTAAACGAATATGTATTGTCATGTTAATCTCCTTCAATCGTAGGCATGCTGGCTAAAATTCTTGTTGCTGCCTCACGAATAGTTAGTGCTTTATTATCGTCTGCGAATATGTTGATTACATCTAACTCCAAATCAAGTTTGCTCAATGCATCTACGGTTGCTTCTACCCCATTCAAACTATCAAAACCTGGCAAATCAAGTAATGGAGATGATTCGGACGTGAGGTTAATGGCTTCGCGTCCGCTCATTTTTTGTAAGTCAGAAGCAACTTCAATCAACAAATTTTCTATTTCCTCTAATTTCATCTCCAGCTCCTTAATTTTAATTGAGCATTACCAGTACGTAAGAAAATCTTACCATATGGTTTTTAAGGTTGCAAGTGTGTTGTATAGAAATAAGTTAAAATATCATCATGAAAATAATAATAGCCTTAATACTCGCAGCAGCTTCATGTACAAGTTTTGCAGATCAATTGGTAGGCAAAGTAATAAAAGTAACTGATGGTGATACTGTAAACGTGCTTACCAGCGATAATGAAACTCACAAAATTCGATTGTCTGGCATTGATGCACCCGAGAAAAAACAAGCTTTCGGCAATAAATCAAAGCAGGCTCTAGCAGATTTAATTGATGGTAAGGTGGTGAGTGTTGAATATAACAAGCTAGATAGATATCAGCGTGTAGTTGGTAAGATTACTTTTAACGGTCAGGACGTAAATCTTCGCCAGATAAAACTTGGATTAGCTTGGCATTATAAAAAATATGAAAAAGAACAGGATGTTGAAGATCGATCGAAATACGCAAATGCTGAATACATAGCGCAAGTTGAGAAAGCTGGACTTTGGGTCGATGCAAATCCAATACCACCTTGGGATTTTAGAAAACAAAAACGTGAATCAGCTAATTAACTCAAGCAAGTTTGGTGTAACTAGTCCGTATATGTACCCAATACATATATCTACACCATTTGTAGGGAAGCCAATACGGTCAAAATCATTTAGTAAGACTATATCAATATTGACCATTGTCGGTTTGCCCGAGGCAGAAGTAAAAGAAAGTAAAGACCGTGTGCGTGCAGCCATTCAAACCGCGCAATTTGAATTCCCCGCTCGGCGCATCACGGTTAATCTTGCTCCTGCCGATTTACCCAAAGAAAGTGGTCGCTACGATTTACCCATCGCACTGGGAATTTTGGCGGCTAGCGGGCAGATTCCTACCGAGCCATTAAGCCGATATGAGATAGCAGGCGAGCTAGCATTAACAGGCGAATTGCGACCTATTCGTGGTGCTTTAGCAATGACGTATCACATGCAACACAAAAGCATAGGTACAAAACGCGCATTTATTCTGCCCCAAATAAGTGCATTAGAAGCAAGCCTTGTTAAAGATGCCATTATTTACCCTGCCAATTCATTGCTAGAGGTTTGTGCACATTTAAGTGGCCGCACGCAGTTGGCACAATATGAATCAAGTGCGCAGCCACAAGTCATTATTTATCCCGATTTTGCCGAAGTAAAAGGCCAAAGCCAAGCCAAACGCGCGCTTGAAATTGCCGCCGCTGGTGGTCATAGCGTATTGATGAGCGGCCCGCCAGGCACAGGCAAAAGCATGCTGGCTGCACGTTTTGCTGGCATTTTGCCCAGCATGACAGAAAGTGAAGCGCTAGAAAGTGCGGCAATACAATCGCTCAACGGTAGTTATAAGCTAGAAAACTGGAAGCGCAGACCATACCGTTCGCCGCATCACACTGCGTCTGGTGTAGCTTTGGTGGGCGGTGGTGGAATTCCACGCCCTGGTGAAATCTCACTGGCGCATCATGGCGTATTGTTTTTAGATGAGCTACCAGAGTTTGAGCGAAAAGTGCTAGAAGTATTGCGCGAGCCACTTGAGAGCGGCAAAATCACTATCAGCCGCGCCGCTCGGCAAGCTGATTTCCCTGCCTCGTTTCAGTTGTTGGCTGCTATGAACCCATGCCCGTGCGGCTATTTGGGGCATTTCAATAACAAGTGCCGCTGCACGCCCGATAATGTGGCGCGCTATCGCGGTAAAATTTCTGGTCCATTAATTGATCGTATTGATTTACTAATAGATGTGCCAGCATTGAAAGAGGACGAGCTGACATCAGTTGCCAATGCGGAAAATAGCGAATCCATTAGAAAACGCGTTGAAAACGCTCGCGAATTACAACTCAAACGTCAAGGCAAAGCCAATTTCGCGCTTGGTAGTTTAGAGATTGATGAATATTGCATGCCCGATGACGCAGGCATGATGCTACTAAAAGCCGCAATCTCAAAATTGAACCTTTCAGCACGTGCTTATCACCGCATATTAAAAGTGGCTAGAACCATTGCCGATTTAGCAGGTGAACTTGAAATTAAACCTACCCACATTGCCGAGGCGGTGCAATACAGGCGCGGCGAAATAAATTAAAATGATTTTTATTTTAAGCTAGCGTTGCTAGCTTTTTTATTGCTTTGCCAAATACGGCATTGCACGCTATAGCCTATAGGCGTGTAAATCACTGTTGGCAATTTACCATTTAAAAAGTGCTGATTACTATCAGCCATTTGCGTTTTACCCACAATCAATTCCACCTTTGCTAAGTTTTCATCGACTAATTTGGGCGAGCTAATTTTCCAGCATTTCTGATTTTTTGTTGGCGCGGGGTAAGGCGCTTTAGCAGCTTGCGCGATTGAGCTGACATATCGGTAATCTATTTTTATTATTTTTTAGCCGAAAAATAGTTTGCACACTAATAGTTAGTGTGCTATTAATGTTACTAATTGTTAACTATTTGTAAATATTATGTCTCAATTTGAGAATTTAAAACTTAAAAACCAACTGTGTTTTGCGCTGTATGCGGCTACCAACGCCATTACCCGCGCTTATCGCAGCCGCTTAAGTCACATTGGCCTTACTTATCCACAGTACTTAGTGATGATGGTGTTGTGGGAGACTGATGGTATCACCGTTAAAACGATTGCTGAGCATCTACATTTAGATTCACCCACCATTACGCCACTGCTAAAACGTTTAGAGTCTTGCGGTTTTGTAAGCCGCCAACGCAACGCAAAAGATGAGCGCGTAGTGAATGTTTTTTTAACCGATGCTGGCCATGCTATTCAAGCCCGTGTGGCAGATATGCAAAAAGGCGTTGCGTGTCAAACGGGCATGCAAGAAACGCAATTTATCGAACTTCGTAGCACCTTGCATGAGTTGGTTGATAGCATTAATCAAAATCAGCCAGATATGGAAGATGCTGCTTAAGTAAGTGGCGATGCTGATAGTTAACTAATCTGCATCGCTGCTTTTGTTTCAAGCTGTGGCAACACCTATTTTTTACAACTTTAATTATATTGGGGAAGTTATCATGTTTAAAAGAATCGCTACATCCGCTTTAATTGCCTCTGCAATTGCATTGGCCAGCTTTACTACCATCGCATCAGCAGAAGATTCGCTTTATCAACGCCTGGGTGGCACTTATGCCATCGCACAAGTAGACAATTATTTGGTCGATATGATTTACATTAACAAAGGCCTTAACGCTAACCCCGCACTAAAAGCAATTCATGAGGGTAACCCAGATAGCAAAGCTGGTTTCAAGCAAATGTTAACCAATTGGGTTGTGCAAGAAACAGGCGGCCCAAAAATCTATCAGCCTGATTCATTTGGCCGTGGTAAATCACTTAAAGAAAGTCACCCGCATTTAAATATTAGCGATCGTGAATTTGATATTATTAAAACGCTTGCGCTTGCATCGTTTTATCAATACAACGTTGGTAACCATGAAATTGACCAATTAATGGACGACTTGGAAAGCTATCGTAAAGTAATCGTAGTTAACACAAAAGCTGAAGCATTTACATCACGTTTGAAAAAAGATGGTGTTGAATATCGCACAAAATAACGTTTTTTAGTTAAAAAAATCGGCTAGCTTTGACGCTCTGCGTTTAATAAATTCACTTTTAAAAAGGCTGGCTTTTCTCTAGCTAAGGCTAACAACAGCAATAAACAGGTTTTAGTTTTTTATTTAAAAACCAGCTTCGGCTGGTTTTTTGTTTTATGGTACCTTATTACCCATGCGCCAAAACTGCAAAAAACCATTTGCAAAATAAAACTATTTTTAAATTGAGCTATCAATACTGGCAATATATTACATTACCCACCGCTAAAAATTAGAATGAACATCATTGACATTACTACTAAAAAACTACTTGTTATCATTGGCTTAGGTTTAGCTGTTGTCGCTAATACTTATTTTTATATCAGCAAAGATGACGCGTCAGCAAAACCCGCAAGCCCAACGCAGGCGCAGGCTACGTTATTAAAAATCGGCGAAAAATGTTTAGACTTTGGCGAACGCGCGGTTGCTAAAGACACGCCTATCATCGAGTTTCAACAACTAGAGCGTGAAGCCAAGCGTACCAACGTCATACAACGCTGCATGACCGATAATGGCTATCAACAAAACACTGCTTGGCTTAAGTATGCCCAGCCAATTGCTAAGGCCAATGCACAAAAATCAAACATTTCAATCGATGAAGCCATCATCAACTTAAGCCGCAAACACATGCAAGTGTTTGCGCCAGTGGCTGGACGGCCAGATTACTGGGTCAAGAAATAACCATTATTGCGACGGCAAAACCAGCCCAGAATCTTTAACTATTTGATTTAAATCCTGCTCAACTTGTCTTTCTACCTGGCTTGGCGGCGCAACCCCATAGATTTTGTTATGCGCCCAATCGACCAGCTCACCAGACGCCCACGAAACCGCATACGCCAATATAAACACCAGCAAGCCGCGCGTCATGCCATGAGGGAAACCCTGTTCATCTAAATAACGACGAATCCACCAAGCCGCGATAATAAACACGATGGTGGAAATGATGATGTTCCACAATGAAGGCAGGGTAAACATGGCTGATTTCTTTTAAGTTAAATGTGACTACATTTTAGCTTAACTTTTTAATTAAAACATGATGGTCTGCAAGTCAATATCCATAAGCTTTGCAGAGCATACATATTTATACTCACCTAAATTAACGCTGTGCCTGTTTTATATTCATCGCAAGTTTAAGCTGCGTAGCGGTTGCCTCATCTAAATTATCCAGCATCGCAACATTCGTCAAAGCTAAGCTATGGTTACCGCTTTTTTCTGCCATTAAACCCAAATAATAAATCGCTTGGCTATGCTGGTGATTCATCGCCACCACTTTTTGCAGATGCGCTTCTGCTTTTTGCGTGTCGTTGGTGGCGTATTCCGCCGCCGCCAAGTAATACCAAGCTTCCGCCGTATTAGGCTCTTGCTTAGTCCATTTGCTGGCGACTTGTAATAATGAGCCCCAATTTTCGGTTAAATAGGGTTGTACCACTTGCATAAAATATGGCCATTTATCGTACGGTGCCGCCCAAAAAGGCTTTTTACTTTTAGCGCTAATCGCTTGCTCTGGCGCTTTCAGCAAGGCCTGCACCCACTCAACCGGCATATTGTAGTAATACGCTTCTCTGCCAGGACTTTTTAGTGTAATCACGCCGACTAAATTACCGTCGTCGTCAAACACGCCGCCTCCACTAGCGCCAAGTCCAAAGGTGCTGCTAGCGCGAATAATCACGCTGTCATCCAATGGATACAAGCCTTTTACTGCGCCAAAGGTGCTAACTGGCATTGCGACAAAATTAGGATAGCCGATGGTGAAAACAGATTGTTCGTACTTGAGATTTTTGCTTGAGCCTATTTTTGCAATCGGCGCATCTAATCCAGCCACTTTTAAAATACATAAATCGTGATGCCAATCAGGCTTAATCGCACTTGCAGAAAGTGTGATGCCATTGTTAATCACCACAATGCTGGAGGAATTGGCTACTACATGACAATTGGTGATTACTTGATCTTTTGCGATAACGACAGCAGAACCAAGCCCATAGCCACCATTGGAAAGTGCCACTTGTACACGTAGTACTTGGGCATCTAGTTTGTGCACTAACTCATCGCTCGGCGTTGCCAGCGTTGCAGTGGCAAAACACAATAAAGCCGAACAAAATAAAGTAAAGCTGAGCTTGGACATCACAACCCCCAATTTACATACTAAATTTATTAACCTCACACAAAACTAATTTGAATATAAATAAACATAAGCAATTACCGTTCCAAGTTGATTCAAACAAAGATTAACTCAACAAAATATTTTTCAAGTCACAACTGCAATTTAAATGTAAAACAGAGAGCTATCTGTTCGATAACGCACTCAGCGATAAATAAAGATATTCATTCATTAACCATAAAATGCCTGTGAACAGGGCTTTATATACTCTTGCGCGCATACTGGCTGATACGTTTCGTTTTAAAAAACTTAATACGCGAGTTATTAGCTAAAAAGTTGCATCTGGATAAGGTTTATACCTAAGTAAATTAATCCACAGATCATATGTTAAAAAGTTACTACTTTTGATGATGACATAATGACAACTTTAAGCGCCAACTGTAGGCACTTGCACATATTTGATGCACCAGCATTTAACACTTTTCTAGAAATAACTTTAGGTATTACAGATAAGCCAATGAAAAATATTCATCTTAAAAATGTAATCAAAACGTCAAATGTCTTACATATTTTTGGCGTAATTTGTGCTTGTTAGCTAGTGTAGTACGCCATTTATTTACCACCGTTTATGGAGCACAAAATGACGATTTACCAAGTAATAGACGAGCAAAACCATCTTGTATATGCATTTATGAACTTGCAAACTGCCGAGGAAGAAGTGGAAATGCTGAATGAAAGCCGTGAAGACCATTTTTGTTATGTGAACGAGCTTGAGTTTAAGTTTGAAGAAAATAAATAAAAAAGCCTAATATAAACCATATTACGCATTAAACTTAATGCCCTGTAGCACGCATGGCTACAGGCTTACAGAGCAAGAAAATAATTGCGTTTGACTTCCTTTATTCCGCCTGCATTTCTCGCCTTGCCGAACTTAAGTTGCC
This sequence comes from Methylotenera sp., assembly GCA_025351225.1. Lineage (GTDB taxonomy): Bacteria > Pseudomonadota > Gammaproteobacteria > Burkholderiales > Methylophilaceae > Methylotenera_A. Next base: position 18,165 of record JANXWL010000047.1, read on the forward strand.
TGAACGACCTCTAAAAATGTGTATACCACACATTACCGAGGAACTCAATGCGCAAAATCCTGATAGCTCTTACTTTAATTGCCCCACTATTAGTACCCATTGCAAATGCCGCTGAGACCAATATGCGGCCTGGATTATGGCAAATTACTACAAGCTCAGACTTGTTAAAATTAGCACCGCATATTCCAGCAAATCAAATGCAAAGTATTAAAGACTTAGCCAAAGACTATGGCATTGAAATGCCACAAATTGAAAACGGTGCTGCAATCTCCCAAACCTGTATCACACAAGAAATGGTAAATCAAAAAATGCTGCCCAATTTTTATAATACAGAGTTAGGTTGTACTTCTAAAAACGCGACTCGAATCGGCAACAGCTATAAAGTAGACTTCGTTTGTGCCAACTCAGACCTTAAAGGCAATGGCATGGCAACGGGCACCGTTACAAGCCCAGAGGCTTTTACAGGGCAAACTAACTTTACTGGCGAAGCCCAAGGCAACCCAGTGAACGAAAAGGCTGATATTAACGGACAATGGTTGAATGCAAGCTGTGGCGGGGTAAAACCGCTATAGTAGATGTTTATTAACGCGTTTATTAAATCAAGGAATCAGCAATGACCGAGCCTGAATTAAAAAACACTAAATTCGATGCGCATGTAGACGCGATTGAAAAGCACAAAGCCTTACTAGAAAAACTGCATCTTGATTCAAACACGCATTTGGATGAAGTCAATAATTCTTTAGAACGGCTCACTCTCACGCTTGAGGAGTACCTTAAGGTGCTTGGTATTCCATAATTGAAAAATTATATGCCCTGCAAGGCTCATGGATATTGGTCTGCAGTGCATCGATTTTTTGTTGCTTTAAGAGCTATTTAGTTAATCTAAGCTATAAGTCGGGGGTAGCCTGACAGCTAGTTACTTTCTTTTAAGTGCTTAAAAAGAAAGTAACCCAAGAAAACAGCACCCCGATATCACGGCCTTTGGCTTCCTTGCGTTGCTCGACAAAATAAGCGGCTGTGCAACTCAACCTAGTGGCTTGCAAACATCACAAGCTACTGCGGGATTCAAACAAGTGCTCGCCTTCATCTTATTTTGTCTGTACTACTCAGCGTGCTGTAAGGGGATAAAACCGAAGCACCACCGTTTGAGTTATACCAATCTAAAACGCCTACATTTTGAATTCTCTATACTGACTGTGACTTCCAGCGTTAGGCCGATTGTGACTTTATGACGCTGCTAGTACTAGCACCTCTCAAACGTAACGCATTGATAATGACAGAAACTGAGCTTAAACTCATCGCTAGGGCCGCAATCATGGGTGAGAGTAGCCAGCCTGTAAATGGATAGAGCACACCTGCCGCCAGCGGAACTCCTAATGCATTATATATAAATGCAAAGCCTAAGTTCTGCTTCATGTTGGCAATGGTCTGTTCAGAAATCTCACGAGCTTGAGCTATGCCACGCAAGTCACCTTTAACAAGTGTTACCTGTGCGCTATTCATAGCTACATCTGTACCAGTGCCCATTGCAACTCCAACATCAGCTTTGGCAAGTGCAGGGGCATCGTTAATGCCGTCACCTGCCATTGCTACAATTCTGCCTTCGCGCTGCAACTTATCTACAAGCGCTAATTTGTCGACAGGTTTAACTTCTCCGTAGAATTCATCAATGCCTAACTTGGCAGCCACTGACTTTGCTGTCATTAACCCATCCCCTGTAGCCATGATGACACGCATACCAGATGCTTTTAACGTGGCCAATGCTTCGGCTGTGCTTTCTTTGATCGGGTCTGATACTGATAGTAACCCCGCTAGCTGGCCATCAACTGCCAGATACATCACGCTAGCACCTGTTGCGCGTAACTCTTCTGCTTGTACTTTTAATGATTCGACTTGAACATTGAGCTGAGTCATCAATGCAGTATTACCCAGCGCTAATTGTTTGCCATTTACAGTACCTCGCACGCCAATACCAGTGCTGGACTCAAAGTTATCTACTTTATCAATAGCCAGAGCCTTTTCACGCGCTGCTTTCACAATCGCATCTGCTAACGGATGCTCACTACCTTGATCAAGGCTAGCTGCCAGGCGTAACACTTCGTCTTCGGTATAACCTGATGACGCTAAAGCGCGATTAAAGCGCGGTTTACCTTCGGTTAACGTACCAGTCTTATCTACAATTAAGGTATCAACTTTGCGGAAATTTTCAATGGCCGCTGCGTCGCGGAATAACACACCTTGCGTTGCAGCTTTGCCAGTGGCGACCATGATGGACATAGGCGTTGCCAAACCGAGTGCGCAGGGGCAAGCAATGATGAGCACCGCTACAGCGTTGATTAGACCAAACACCCAACTAGGCTCTGGCCCAAAGAAGCCCCAAACAAAGAATGTGATGAGCGCAATACTAACCACAGTGACTACAAAGTAGCCAGCCACTTGGTCAGCCATACGTTGCATGGGTGCTTTAGAGCGCTGGGCTTGGATGACCATTTGTACGATGCTGGCCAACACCGTTTGTGAGCCTACTTTTTCTGAGCGCATGACCATTGCACCATTGGTATTAAGCGTTGCGCCTATTAATTTGTCACCTATACCTTTAGCTACTGGCATTGGTTCACCCGTGAGCATAGATTCATCCACGGCACTACCACCCTCGGTCACGATACCATCGACAGGGACTTTTTCGCCTGGACGGATGCGTAACATGTCTCCAACATGTACGTGCGTGAGTGGAACGTCCTCTTCACTCTCATCGGCATTGATTCTACGAGCCGTTTTAGGTGATAAACCAAGCAAAGATTTAATCGCAGCAGAAGTTTGTGAACGTGCCTTTAGTTCTAAAACTTGACCAAGCAGTGTTAAGGAAATAATTACGGCAGCCGCTTCAAAGTAAACGGATACACGACCCATTGCCATAAAAGACGCAGGGAATACATTTGGTACAACTGTGGCGACAACGCTGTAAATAAATGCAGCTGAAGTACCTAACCCTATTAATGTCCACATATTTGGACTGCGATTTACTACTGATTGAAAGCCACGTTGAAAAAACGGCCAACCTGCCCACAGCACGATAGGCAATGACAATGCTAGTTCAATCCAACTTTGCGTTGCCATTTCAAACCATTGAAGACGGTGACCCACCATCGCCAGAATGGTTACGATGATAGTCAGGGGCAGCGTCCAAATAAAGCGCCGCTTAAAGTCTGCCAACTCAGGACTTTCAGCATTATCTAAACTAGGCATTTCTGGTTCCAATGCCATACCGCATTTTGGACAAACCCCAGCGTGGTCTTGCCGAACCTCTGGATGCATGGGGCAGGTGTAAATAGTGCCAGTGGGAATGACTTCTGAAGGACTAGGTTTTGTTTCTGATGCAGTGAAGTCTGAGCTTTCGTCAGCCAAATACTTCGCTGGATCAGCTGCGAATTTAGTCTTGCAACCAGCACTGCAAAAATATACTGGCTTATCCTTATACTTAAGGACATGAGATGACTGTTCCGTCACTGTCATGCCGCAGACTGGATCTTTCAATATTGGCTTTATAGCATCATCAATACTCATGACATTAACTCCTAATGGTTTATCAATGTGTTATCCACAACAACCTTTACCCGCAGACTGCTGGGGAGAGCTGGAGACATCTACGCCATAACCGGCTTCCTTAATCGCTGATTTCATTTGTTCAGGAGAAGTAAGCTTCTCATCGTATTGCACGGTTGCGTTAGCATCTGATAATGAAACAATGACATTGTCTACGCCATTAACGGCTCTCAATGCTTTCGTAACATTGCTACTGCAGCCGCCACAGGTCATACCCGTTACCTTTATTTGTTCAGTTTGCATGGTGAAATTCCTTTCATTAATACTTACGAAGTTAATTGCCACCTTAGCATCCCCCTAATTAGGCTGACGGTCTGTTAGATAACGCACTTAAGGTGATTTAATACCCCTCACACTAGTTTCGTATTTTTAGGATGAGGGGCCTTAACTAATCAATGCTTCATATCACCCATTGGCTTACGCACAGACATTTCCGTACCACCTTCAGGAACAGTAACTTGTGATCGCTCCACTGGCGGTAAGTCGTTCATCACTTCACGCGCTAATGATCCTTTAGGATGTTTATAAGCTCCAGGATCTTTGTAATCGTTACGCGCTAAA
>JANXWL010000062.1 GCA_025351225.1 Methylotenera sp.
AAACGTTGTGTATCGCTACCAAATGCGCACAAGCCTTTTGCACTACCTGCCGTCATCAATGCATTCCATAAAATAGGCATTTGGTTCATGGGTGCATGCAGCTCGTAAGCCATTTCAGATACAAATGACACGCGAATAATCATGGTTGACACCTTGGCCACAGCAGCTTCACGGAAATGCCCCAGTGGAAAGGCTTCTGATAAAAGATTTAACTCGGTGAGGCTAGATAAAATTTCACGTGCCGCTGGGCCAGCAATATTAATTACACCAAATGCGCCAGTAACGTTCACCAAGCCAATGTTTAATTGCCATTCTTGTTGGCAACGTTGCATTTCGCGATACACTACAGCAGCATTCGTTGTACCAATTGATAAATAGAACAAATCATCTGCAATGCGGCTTGCCACGCCATCATCCACCACAACTCCTGCTTCATCTAGCAGCAAAGTGTAACGCCAAGTACCCAATTTTTGATTGGCATATTTACCAGTAAAAAAGCGCTCTAAAAATTCAGCAGCATCTGACCCATGCACTTCAACCTTGCCAAGCGAACTGCCATCAATGATGCCTGCAGTTTTTCTAACAGCCATGGCTTCAGCTTGAATCGTTGTTTCTTTGCTTTGGCCATTTTTCGGGTAATAGGCTGCGCGCTTCCAAGCGCCTATATCGGTAAACACCGCACCATTGCTAGCGTGCCAGTCATGCAGCGAAGTTAAGCGATGCGGATGAAAACCGCGCCCACCCAAATGACCAATTGGCGTTGGGTGAAAAAATGGCCGCGATGTGGTCGTACCAATTTTTTCAACTGGCAGGCCACGAATTTTTGCCAATAGTCGAATCGCATTCATATTAGAATGCTTACCTTGGCTAGGACCCATGCCCACCGTGGTAAAGCGCTTCATCAGCTCGATATTATCGAAGCCTTCTTTTGCCGCATTCTCAAAATCTTTAATCTGAATATCTTCATCAAAATCGACAAAGTTTTTGCCTTTGGGATGCGGCACCATCGGGTATGCGTGACTTGGCGAAAGTCCACTGTGTTTCACTGCATTAGGTTCAGCTGTTTCTTTTTTTGAAGCTCGACCTAAATATTGAAGCACATCATTAGCGGCGCGTTCACCATCGCGCATTCGCTGATCTAGCTCAAAAACACCATTCACTTTACCTGCTGCAAATACGCCATCCGGCAGGCGATTTGGCACAAATTGCTGTACGTTGTAATCAAACTGCATACTTGTACCTGCTTGATACAACAAGGCTGCTGCTGGTGCCCAGCCTGCGCTCATCGCAATACCATCGCAGGCAAGTGTAAACTGTGTATCTGTCAGCGCAACATGTTGATTCTCGTCATATGCACAAATCACCGCGCCACGCAGCCGCGATTTGTCAGAAGTCGCTAGCGCCTCATATACGCAATGTCCAGGGTAAATTTTAACGCCACGCTTTGTAAGCTCCACTGCATGTAAACCGACATTGTTTCCCGTACGCAAATCTACTACTGCTATCACATTTGTACCCGCTTCTAGTAGGTCAAGCGCGACGCGATAACCATAATCATTCGCTGTAAACACAATACCGTTATTGCAAGGCTTAACACCATAGCGATAAATTAACCTCTGAGCGGCAGAGCCCAGCATCACGCCTGGCAAATCATTGTATCGAAACACAGGCGGCTGTTCAAAAGCACCGCTCGCTACAATGACCGCTTTGGCACGCACTTTGGTAATACCAGCAACCCCTACAATAGGAATGAGGTGGTCAGGATAATAGCCAGCTGCATAGGCGCCTGTACGCACTGTAATATTAGGCAAGCTTTCAACCTTTTTAAGCAATTCCTGACCATAATCTGCTGTGACTTTATGGCCGCCATGGTCGTAACTTAAGCTACCGCCAAGATGGCAATTTTCATCGACAATGATTACTTCTAAACCCGCTTTTGCAGCCTCATATGCCGCTGTTAGGCCGGCCGCACCAGCACCCACAACGAGCAAATCGCAATGAGTATGCAGCTTAGGTTTTGTAATACGTGGGAAATTAAAATTTGTAATGCCTAAACCTGCAGCCTTACGAATCATGCGCTCCCAATATGGAAACAACCAACGCGGCTTATGAAATGCTTTGTAATAAAAACCAACTGGTAAAAATGGGGATAGTCGGTCAATAATACTGTTCCTGTCTTTTTTTACACCACCAATTGTATTCACCGCATATAAATTCATACCATCTTTAACCTGCACCACATCAGCGCGGATATTGGTGTCAGAGCCATCGGTCATCAAAATATTCACATCATGATTGGCAAAACTCAGCATTCCGCGCGGGCGATGATATTTAAAGCTGCGACCTAATACTTTTTGATCTGCCGCCCATAATGCAGAGCTAATAGTATCGCCTTCAAACGCTGTAAACGCTTCACCTTCAAAATTAAAATTGATTACTTTTTCGCGGTTAATCCACTCGCCTAGCTGTTTTGGCTTACGCAAACTCATTTGCTTTCTCCTGCT
>JANXWL010000088.1 GCA_025351225.1 Methylotenera sp.
GGCGAGATGTTTGGCGAAGGCAATGCGCAATTACCATTGCCACCTATGTTGATGTTTGATCGTATTGTAAAGATAACTGAAGATGGCGGCAAATATGGCAATGGGCAGATGATTGCAGAGTTGGATATTCGGCCTGATTTATGGTTTTTTGATTGCCATTTTACCGGCGACCCTGTCATGCCTGGTTGTTTAGGCTTAGATGCCATGTGGCAATTGGTGGGCTTTTATTTAGGTTGGGCGGGCGGTTTAGGGCGTGGACGGGCATTGGGTGCGGGCGAAGTAAAGTTTACTGGTCAAGTGCTGCCTACAGCTAAAATGGCCACCTATACCATTGATTTAAAACGCGTTATCATGCGTAAATTAGTAATGGGTGTAGCCGATGCTACCATGAGTTTAGATGGTCGCGATATTTATGTGGCCAATGATTTGCGCGTAGGCTTATTTACGCGTACTGATAATTTTTAAACATTAATTTCTAATAATAAAAACTTGTATTTAAAACATGAGGGAGAGCACGAAATGCGTCGTGTCGTCATTACAGGCTTAGGCATCGTATCTAGCCTTGGCAACAATAAAGTAGAAGTAAAAGATAGCTTATATGCTGGCAAATCGGGCATTACGTTTCAGCCGGAATATGCGGAGCGCGGTTTTAGATCGCATGTAGCTGGCAATGTGAAGTTAGATTTAGAAGGTTTGATAGACCGTAAACTGATGCGCTTTATGGCCAAAGGTCATGCCTATAGCTGGATTGCGTTACAAGAAGCCATTGCGGATGCAAATTTACCGCATGATTTAGTTTCTAACATTCGCACCGGCATGATTGTGGGCGCGGGTGGTACCTCGACTGAAAGTATGCTGGAAGCAACTGATACTTTTCGCGAAAAGGGCGCCAAGCGCGTCGGACCATACATGGTCACCAAAACCATGTCTAACGGCATCGTTGCTTGCTTGGCGACGGGCGCGCAAATTAAAGGCGTTAATTACTCCATCAGTTCAGCTTGCTCTACCAGTGCACATTGTATTGGTAACGGTGTTGAGCAAATTCAAATGGGCAAGCAAGATATTATTTTTGCGGGCGGCGGCGAAGAAGAACATTGGACGATGAGTTTGTTGTTCGATGCCATGGGAGCACTAAGCAGCAAATATAACGACACGCCAGATAAGGCTTCGCGTACTTACGATGTCAATCGTGATGGCTTTGTCATTTCGGGCGGCGGCGGCATTGTTGTTCTAGAAGAATATGAGCATGCCAAAGCGCGTGGTGCGAAAATTTACGCAGAAGTAGTCGGTTATGGCGCTACGTCTGACGGTTATGACATGGTTGCGCCAAGCGGTGAGGGCGCTATAAGGTGCATGCAGCTTGCTTTACAAGGCATTGATCACGTGGATTATATTAATACGCACGGAACGAGTACGCCCGTTGGTGACACTAAAGAGTTGGAGGCGATTTGTGAAGTGTTCGAAGGCGGCCAATATGGCAAAACGCCAGCCATTGCTTCTACCAAGTCACTCAGTGGCCATGCGCTGGGTGCAGCGGGCGTGAATGAGGCGATTTATACCTTAATTATGATGGAAAACAACTTCATCGCCGCGAGTGCCAATATCGACACGCTAGACCCCGCTGCTGAGGGTTTACCTATTGCCACCAAGCGTATTGATAACGTGAAAATTACTACCGCATTATCCAATAGCTTCGGTTTTGGTGGCACTAACGCGACCTTAACGCTATCAACTAAAAACCTGTAAGCCGCGTTAAGTGCTTAAGCTTGTCATTCTGAGCGTAGCGAAGAATCTGGTTTTTAACACCCAAGGCATGGATTCTTCGCCTAATTAAAGCTTAGGCTCAGAATGACGGAGTATGAAGGTTTAAGTGTTTTCCATTTAAAGAAAGCCCTAATGAAATGAAAACTAAATTTTTTATCACCCTATTGATTTTATTGATATTAACAAGCTGCGCCACGATGATGGGCGACCGCACAGTCAACGTAACAGGCGACCAAATTGCGCAAAAGCTGAATGAAAAATTGGCGCTGCCAATCTCGTTATTAAAAGTGTTTAATGTTAATTTATCAAACTCTTCGGTTAGTTTTGATAAAACCACTGGACGCATGACGACGATAATGGATACCAAATTAACCAGTCAGTTACTCGATAAAAGCTTAGCAGGTAAGTTGGGTATTTCTGGCAAATTACGCTTTGACGCCACGACGAGCACTGTGGTGTTAGATGAACCGAAAATTGAAAGCTTTCATTTGGATGGCGCTGGCAGCAAGTTTAACGACTTATTTGGCGCGCTGACCAAAACGGTTGGCGGCCAAATGTTAAATGGCTTAACACTCTATACCGTGAAGCCTGAGGATTTGAGAATTGGCAGCACGCAATATAGCCCCAAAGACATGGTGGTGACGGATAACGGCTTGCAACTCACGTTAACGCCGCAAAAGTAATTGGAAGTTAATCATGTTCAACACTATCTAATTAGTAAAAAATAAGGGAAGTAAATGTTCAAGAAGATGGACTCATCAGTCATTATTATACTTTGCTTCTTGGCTCTATTTGTTTATGAAGTCCATGATGCAATTGTAAGTCGTGACAAAAGTCTACAAACTGTATGTGCTTCTTATTCCAAACTTGTAGATGCAGTCAATAAAGAAGTGCCAGATCGTGAGTACACAATAAATGGGGGGGATCTCCTGATATGAAAACAGAAGAAGGTAAGAATCATTGGTACATGATTAATCTACAACAGAAAATACAGTATGAATGTAGAAATGAATATGGCATTAATTCTAGGTTGCCTAGCCCACAAGAGTTACGAGGTCAGAAACAATAGGGAGAGAGCCCCTATTAGTTGATGTTTTAATCATGAAATCTATCACTTTTTTACTTGTCATTTTAATGGCTCTAACCTCAATTGGAGCCGATGCTGCAACTAAGAAAAAAAGTAAAACTAAGCTCAAAAAAAGTATGCAAATAGTGTTACCCGCTGCCATTGCCATTGGCTACCCTAGCACTATAGCGGCGTATAATGCTATTAAGACGCGTACTGATGTCGTTATAAAACCCAATGCCAAACCGTTTGGTTGGCAGCAGCGCAGTGGTCCGTGGTATGTTGTGAATGAGCGCTCTAATTTGGGCGGGCAAGTAAGTATTGAGTGGGCATTTACTGAGGGTGGGCATTACGCGCACCCCAGCGTCATTAAACGCATAATAGATATTGGCTCTAATGACCACGTATATGTTGATATGGCTTTTAAGTGTGGCGCGGTAAATCGCGATGATTGCGATAAACTGTTGACTGAATTTAAAGAGGCGAATTTGTTAATTAGAAAAGTTTATCAGAAAAAATACATCAAGACCGCAGACGGTGAGCCAGCTTGGGATGGCGTAGATAGTTTAGATTAAGCATAGCCTAGACTAATTAATATTAAGAGGCCATATAGGGCGTTATTAAATCAATAAAGCAGCCACCACGTTCCGGCCTTCACTCATCAAGATATTATAGGTTCTGCAAGCTGCGGCAGTGGTCATGCATTCAAGCGGAACGCCTAGTGCAGTGAGGCTTTGGTAAGCTCTAGGGTGCAAAAAATGGTGTTTTTCACCCGTACCTAGCAAAACTACTTCTGGTTTTAAATCAACAATTTGCGCAAAGTGCGCTTCAGTTAGGCTGGTAAAATTAGTAGCTTGCCAGTCTAATATGAGGATGTTGGCCATCACAATTAAATTACTGGTATAACGCTGACGATTAATTTCAACAAAATCTGCGCCGTAGCCTGTCATTAAGTTATTGTTCTCTGCGGTGGTTAAATGTAGTTTCACGGTGTTTTCTCATTGCTTGCGCACAGCCTTTCATTGAGTGATTACAGTATTCTAATGTAAACTTATACCTTTATAAACTGTGCTTTTAAAAGCAAATAACCTACCCCATGTCGCCATTACTTAAATCCAACAAGCTTGCTAACGTTTGCTACGATATTCGCGGCCCTGTGTTGCAACGCGCGCGCCAAATGGAAGACGAAGGCCAGCGTATCATTAAGCTTAATATCGGTAACCCAGCATCGTTTGGCTTTGAAGTGCCAGAAGAAATTCAACTAGACGTGATTCGTAATATGGGTGAGGCGGGCGGTTATACCGACTCTAAAGGCCTATTTGCGCCGCGCAAAGCCATTATGCACCAAACGCAAAGCAAGCATATTAAAGGCGTTACGGTGGATGACATTATTATCGGCAATGGCGTATCAGAATTAATTGTAATGGCCATGCAAGCGCTGGTGAATAATGGCGACCAAGTATTGGTGCCAATGCCAGATTACCCCTTGTGGACAGCCGCAGTGACACTGGCAGGCGGTACTGCGCGCCATTATGTGTGTGATGAAGCGACAGGCTGGTTGCCAGACCTTAAAGATATTGAATCGAAAATTACTGCCAATACTCGCGGCATTGTGGTGATTAATCCTAATAACCCCACTGGTGCGCTTTATCCTGTTGGAATTTTGCAAGGCATTATTGATATTGCGCGACATCATGGGTTGGTGATTTTTGCCGATGAAATTTACGACAAAGTGCTTTACGATGCAAATATTCATACCTCAATTGCCTCGTTGGCGGACGATGTGTTGTTTGTGACGTTTAACGGCCTATCAAAAAATTATCGTACCTGTGGCTACCGCGCAGGTTGGATGGTGATTTCTGGCGAAAAAAGCCATGCGACAGATTATATTGAAGGCTTGAATATGCTGGCCAGCATGCGCCTGTGCGCCAATGTGCCAGGGCAATTGGCCATACAAACAGCATTGGGTGGCTATCAAAGTATTGATGACTTAGTAGCACCTGCTGGCAGACTTTGCAAACAGCGTGATTTAGCATACGACATGCTTACCGCAATCCCGGGTGTGAGCTGCGTAAAGCCAAAAGCGGCGATGTATTTGTTTCCAAAATTAGACCCAAAAATCTATCCAATTAAAGACGATCAGCAATTTATTTTGGATTTATTGTTAGAAGAAAAAGTGTTGCTGGTACAAGGTACAGGCTTTAATTGGAAGACGCCAGATCATTTTCGTGTGGTATTTTTACCTAATGTGGACGACTTAACCGAAGCAATTAAACGCATAGCACGCTTTTTAGAAAATTATAGAAACAAGCATGCGCAAAATAAAGATGGCAAAAAAAATTTAGAAAATAAAGAGGTAGTTGTGTGAAGCAATATGATTTGAAAGAGTTACGCGTAGGCTTATTGGGCATTGGTACCGTCGGTGGTGGCACATACAACGTATTAACGCGCAACGCAGCAGAAATTACGCGCCGCACAGGTGTCGCCATTAACGTAACGCAAGTGGCTGACCGCAATATCGACCATGCAAAAATGGTCACCAATGGCAATAGCGCGCTTACAACCGACGCATTTGCCATCGTCAATAACCCAGAAATTGACGTGGTGGTTGAGCTAATTGGCGGCTACACTTTAAGCAAAGAACTCGTGTTAAAAGCTATCGAAAATGGCAAGCATGTAGTGACTGCCAATAAAGCGTTGCTGGCTTTACACGGCAATGAAATATTCGCGGCAGCGCAAAAAGCAGGCGTTATCGTCGCGTTTGAGGCAGCCGTCGCGGGTGGCATCCCCATTATTAAAGCGTTGCGCGAAGGTTTGGGGGCAAACCATATTGAATGGGTTGCGGGCATTATTAACGGTACGACTAATTTTATACTCACCGAAATGCGGGAAAAAGGTTTAGCCTTTGCTGATGTTTTAGGCGAAGCACAACGCTTAGGCTATGCCGAGGCCGACCCGACTTTTGATGTGGAAGGCATAGACGCTGCGCACAAGCTCACTATTATGAGTGCGATTGCCTTCGGCATGCCGATGAAGTTTGAGCAGGCTTATACAGAAGGCATTACTAAGCTACAACAAACCGACATTAAATACGCTGAAGAGTTAGGCTATCGTGTGAAATTGCTGGGTATTACTAAGCGCACCAATGAGGGCGTTGAGCTGCGTGTGCATCCAACATTAATCCCTGAAAAACGCTTGGTTGCCAATGTGAATGGTGCGATGAACGCCGTGGTAGTGAAGGGTGATGCAGTGGGCCCAACGCTTTATTATGGCGCAGGCGCAGGCGCAGAACCTACAGCCAGTGCGGTGGTAGCTGATTTAATGGATGTAGCGCGTTTACAAAACGTTCCTTACGAATCTAGAGTTCCTTATTTGGCTTTTCAGGCGGATAGCATTGTCGATTTACCCATTTTGCCGATTTCTGAAATTTCGAGTGCGTATTACCTACGTCTACGCGCCAATGACAAACCTGGTGTGCTGGCTGGCGTGACTAAAATTTTGGCCGATCGCAATATTTCGATAGATGCCATGCTGCAAAAAGAGCCAGATGACAACGAAACCGAGGCTGATATTGTGATTTTAACGCATGTCACAATCGAAAAAAATATGGATGCAGGTATTGCAGAGATTGAAGCGCTGTCTGCGATTGTGGGCAAGTTAGTGAAAATTCGGATGGAAGAATTAAGTCGATAAGTTGAAGATAAGTACATGAAATATATTAGTACCCGCGGTCAATCACCAGCATTAAGGTTTAGTGAAATTTTACTGGGTGGCCTTGCGCCAGATGGTGGCTTGTATTTACCTGCAAGTTATCCACAATTTAACGATGCCGATTTAACTGCCATGCGTGCGATGAATTATCGCGACTTGGCATTTGCGATTTTAAGCCGTTTGATTGACGATATCCCTGCTGCAGATTTAAAGGCGATTATTGATAAGACTTACCGTGCCGAGGTGTATGGCTTTACGCGCATAGGACAGAACGCAGATGATATTGCGCCTACATTGAAACTGGAATATAACTTGTACCTGTTAAGTCTTTCAAACGGGCCTACGTTGGCGTTTAAAGACATGGCGATGCAGTTGCTCGGTAATTTGTTTGAGTACGTGCTGGCCAAAAAAGGTGAAACTACCAATATTCTAGGCGCAACCTCGGGTGATACGGGTAGCGCTGCAGAATACGCTATGCGCGGCAAAAAAGGCGTACGCGTGTTTATGTTAAGTCCGCACAAAAAAATGAGCCGCTTTCAAACCGCACAAATGTTCAGTTTGCAAGATGACAATATTTTTAATATTGCCGTCAATGGCGTGTTTGACGATTGCCAAGACATGGTGAAAGCGGTGAGCAACGACGCCACTTTTAAAGCTAAATATAAAATCGGCGCCGTAAATTCTATTAACTGGGGGCGCATTGTTGCGCAAGTAGTATATTACTTTAAGGGGTATTTTGCTGTCACGCAAAGTAATGCGCAGAAGGTTGATTTTGCAGTGCCTAGTGGCAATTTTGGCAACGTCTGTGCAGGCCACATTGCGCGTATGATGGGCTTGCCAATTAATAGGCTCGTTGTTGCAACCAACGAAAACGATGTACTGGACGAGTTCTTTAAAACAGGCGTTTATAAACCGCGCGGCTCGGCCAATACCTACCATACTTCCAGCCCGTCAATGGATATTAGCAAAGCCTCAAACTTTGAACGCTTTGTGTATGATTTGGTAGGTAAAGATGGTACAAAAGTGCGCGAATTATGGGCGAGTGTCGATAAAGGTGGCGCATTTGATATTAAGCATCTCATGCCGAAACTAGCTGATTATGGTTTTGTATCGGGCAGCAGTAATCACCAAAACCGCATGCAAACCATCCGTGAAACCAGAGTCAAATACGGCGTGGTGATTGATACGCACACGGCAGATGGTTTGAAAGTGGCGCTTGAGTTAAGAAGAAAAAGCACGCCGATGGTAGTACTGGAAACCGCGCTGCCAGCCAAGTTTGAAGATGCTTTAGTGGAAGCGCTAGGTGTAGTGCCGCCGAGACCAGATTCTCTCAAAGGCATTGAAGATTTACCGCAGAAATTTACGGTGATGAATGTGAGCAATGCTGCGATTAAAGACTATATTGTGAAACATACTTTAAGTTCAGCATGAAACAATATACCGACCTACTGCGGCATGTACTTGGGCACGGCAATCAAAAAACTGACCGCACAGGCACAGGTACCATCTCTGTATTTGGCTATCAAATGCGCTTTAATTTAGCCGATGGTTTTCCGCTACTCACAACCAAAAAAGTGCATTTAAAATCTATTATTCACGAATTACTTTGGTTTTTGCAGGGCAGCACTAATATTGCTTATCTTAAAGAAAACGGTGTGCGCATTTGGGATGAGTGGGCAGATGAAAATGGCAACTTAGGCCCAGTATACGGCTACCAATGGCGTAATTGGCCGAAGCCAGATGGTTCACATATCGACCAAATTACGCAAGTGGTGAATGCGATTAAAAAGAATCCTGATTCACGCCGTTTAATTGTTTCTGCTTGGAATGTGGCAGATGTCGATCAAATGAAGTTGCCGCCTTGCCATGCGTTTTTTCAATTTTATGTGGCTGATGGTAAGCTCTCTTGCCAACTGTATCAGCGCAGCGCCGATATATTTTTAGGTGTACCGTTTAATATTGCTTCGTATGCGCTTTTAACGATGATGGTGGCGCAAGTATGCAATTTAAAACTAGGCAATTTTGTGCACACTTTGGGCGATGCACATATTTATATCAATCACATGGAACAGGTTCATGAGCAGTTATCGCGCGACATTCGCCCTTTGCCGCAAATGAAAATTAACCCAAATGTAAAAGATATTTTTGGCTTTAAATTTGAAGATTTTGAGCTGGTTAATTACGACCCTCACCCCGCCATTAAAGGCCAAGTAGCTGTTTGATTAGCAAAAAAGCAAAGTAAAAAAAGTGCGAAAAAAAAGCCACACTTGGGGTAGTGTGGCTAAAACTACAATTCTAAGGGGAGAATTGCAGGTTTTCTAAACCATTAGTTTACTGGTGTTACGGCAGCAGGCGCTGCTCCATCGGGCGCTTTGGTTTTCATACTGGCTGCTTTGTAGCCTGCATACTCATCTGGCGTAATTACGCCATCTTTATTAATATCGGTGGCATCAAAGCTAGTGGCCAATGCTTTGTCTTTTACTGCCTCTTTAAGCGATAATTTTTTATCACTGTTTAAATCTAATTTTTTGAAGTCCATGTCTACTGGCGCTTCAGTCACTATCTCTTTAGTTTTGCTATCGGCCATCGCATATGGCACTGCTAGGCTGACTAAAGAAAGACTGGCAATAAGTGCAAATGCTGCTTTATTGAATGCGCTTGAGTGATTAAATTTCATCATGAGGTTACTCCTAAACAATTAAAAAGATGCTGCAATTAACTAATAGCATTTGCCGTGCCACAATTATTATTTGTTATAAAACAATGGCTTGTATGTTTATTGAGGAAATTTTAATAGTAAAACTGTCTCTAGTTGGAGACAATTATTGTGAGTGAATAGGTAGGTTAATGATTATTAACGACTTTTTATGTCGCTAAAAGCAGACGTTATTAGCTAATCAGTGAGTTTTAAAATTAAGCGTGTTTAAATAAAGCAGGCTCAATGTGGTGACGTTGCAGCAGTTTGTAAAAATCGGTGCGGTTGCGGCCAGCGATTTTTGCCGCCTGCGTGACATTGCCTTGCGTGGATTTTAGTAGATCAATCAAATATTGCTGTTCAAAACTTTTGCGCGCAGCATCAAACGATACAATATTGCTGCTGCTATCTTGCAGCGCGTTTTGCACAAGCTTGCTGGTGATAATTGGCGTTGTCGATAGCACCACTACTTGTTCGACGATATTTTGTAGCTGTCGCACATTACCAGGCCATGGCGCTGCCAGCATTAATTCAAGCGCATCTGGGGCAAACCCATTAATTTTTTTATGGTATTTTTTGTTAATATTGGCTAAGAAAAAATTGGTCAGCAATGGAATATCTTCGCGCCTAGCATTCAGCGCAGGAATCTCTAAACTGACCACGTTAATGCGGTAATACAAATCCTCTCTAAACGTATTAGCTTGCATGGCTTCGATTAAGTTTTTGTGCGTAGCACAAATAATGCGCACATTAATATTGATTTGCTCCGTAGAGCCAACAGGGCGAATGACTCGTTCTTGCAAAGCACGCAGTAATTTGGCTTGTACAGCCAGCGGCATATCACCAATTTCATCTAAAAAAAGTGTACCGCCATGCGCATTTTTAATTAAGCCAGCATGGTCACGCGTGGCACCTGTAAACGCACCCTTGCTATGGCCAAACAGCTCAGATTCCAGTAAATTTTCGGGTAGTGCGGCACAATTAATGGCAATAAACGGTTTGTTATGGCGAGGGCTAGCGCGGTGTATCGCTTGTGCAACCAACTCTTTACCTGTTCCACTTTCGCCTTGAATCAAGACGCTGGCATCTGAGTTTGCGACTAATTTAGCTTGGCCTAGCAAGCTTTGCATTTGCTGGTTGCCTGTAATAATGGTTGCGCGCCAATCGTCGTCTTCAGCTAATGTTTGGCCAAGATGACTTATGCTTGTTTTAAGCGCATTTTCCACTTGTTGCAATAACGTTTTGCTGTCAAATGGCTTGGTTAAAAAGCTAAACACACCCTGTTGTGTGGCGTGTACGGCTTCAGGTATTGAGCCGTGCGCAGTCAGCAAAATAAACGGCACACTGGGATCAAGCTGATGAATAGCATCAAATAAGGCAAATCCATCCATCTCTGGCATACGCAAATCACTAATCACAAGTGCGGCCGATTTGGTTTTAAATAAGGCCAGTGCCTCGTGTGCAGAATGCGCTGTTGCAACCTGATAACCGCTTGCACTCAAGCGCAGTGCTAATAGCTTCAGTATATCGGCATCGTCATCCACCACTAAAATGGGTTTTATCATGGTATTGAGCTTATTTTAATAGACTATTTTTTGGGTATGGCTTCTTTAAGTATGCTTTCACGCTCACCCATCGATTTTTCGATTTTTTTAAGTTCGTCTAACTTTTGTTGAGAAGCTTCAAGTTTTTGTTGCGTAGCATCCAGTTTGATTTGCAAAACCTCATTTTTTTGCTGCAATAATTCTGCGCGTTTCGTATCGTCGTGCGTGTTTTTAGCGACTTTATTCATAGTCACTAGGTAATCAAACAATACATGCGCAAAGGCTAGCTGTGTGCCAGATAAAATATCCTCTTGCAAGATTTGCTGCAATAAGTTTTGGGCTTTTGGCGTATCAAGTAAGCTGCTACTTGGTAAGCCAACAATCATCACCAATTTCATGCGCTGTGCAAGCTCATTTGGGTTAAGCACCAGCGCTTGATTAGTGCTGGCAAGTGCTTGTTTTTGGGTGTCTGGAGGCATGTTAGAAAAAGCTTCAGCAAAATTGAGATACTCACTCGCGTCACTATTCTGTGTTGGATTAAGTTTAACGCCAGTGCTTTGCTTAAGCCCAGGATTAACGCAAGCCATAGGCAAAAGACTAAGCAAAATTATAAGGATAAAAGCGTTTATTTTCATGTGCTTGCTATAAATTAGGTATTAGAAGAGTTTAGCGACTGGCTATTAGGTAACTGTAAAATAAAATGCGCGCCGCTGTCAGAAGACAGTAACTGAATATCCCCATGCAGCGCGCGCATGGTCTCTTGCGCAATAAATAAACCTAGACCGCTACTATTTACCAAACTATTTGCAGGCTGCTCACCGCGATTAAATGGATCAAAAAGGCTTTGTTTAAAAGCTATGTTAATACCTGGACCGCTGTCTTTTATTTCGATTTTGACACTTATTTTTGTTTGTGTTGTTGTGACGTGAATCTCACCATTTTGTGGTGTAAATTTTACCGCATTCGACACCAGATTATCTAAAACCGTGTGTAGTTTTTCGACATCAACATGCATCATAATAGCGTTAATATTGGTGTGCAGTGTAATTTTTTTATTAGCTAACGTTAGTTTATAAGGCTCTATTACATTGGTAATAATGTCATTAAGCGGTTGTTGCGTTATATTTAATTTTGAAGC
This sequence comes from Methylotenera sp., assembly GCA_025351225.1. GTDB lineage: Bacteria > Pseudomonadota > Gammaproteobacteria > Burkholderiales > Methylophilaceae > Methylotenera_A. The sequence continues at coordinate 11,919 of JANXWL010000088.1, forward strand.
GTTAAATTGAATTTCGGTGTAACGCAGCAAGTTTTCAATCATGTTTTGCAGCCGCAAACTGTTATCACGCAAAATATGCACAATTTCGTGCTGTTGCGAACTCAGTTTTCCTACAACACCGTCGTTTAATAGCTCGCTGGCCTCTCTAATAGCCGTTAGTGGTGTTTTAAGCTCATGCGAAGCTTGTTGCAAAAAAACCTGTTTTTGTTGTTGCAAATCTTTTAGCTCAATACGCAACCAGTTTAGCCGTGCGCCTAGTTTACGTAAATCGCCTGGGCCATTAATGGCAATCGTGTGTTCATAATTGCCGCTGCCTAGCTGGTTAATCGCGGCATCCATGCGGCGAATTGGCTTTGCAATCATCCAAGTAATTAAGCCAGCAATAACGATAGCTAGCGGGATAAGTGTGAGCGTTTGCCACAATAATACCTGCTGAGTATGCACCACCTTTGTTTTGAATGAAGCTGATTCTTTATCAATTAAGTGATTGTTTTCACTGATAATAGTATTGGCTTGTGCGCTTAAGCTGGTAAATGCAGCAATCATATTTTGGTCATAAGTATGAATATCATCGGTTTGGCTAATGGCGGTAAATAACTCATGCTCTTGCTGCAAAAAGGGGGTTAGAGCAGGTGTTAATGCTTGTGCCATGGGTAGCTGCGATAAACTGGCTACCGCTTTGCCAAAGCGGTCGTGAGCATTTAGGTAGTTGGTTAGTAATAACTTATCGTGCAGCACATAATATTGGCGTGCACTGCGCTCCATTATGGCCAGCTCTTCAAGTAAAACGCGACTTGCGCGCGTAGTTTCAACCGCTTGTGACATATTAAACAAGCTTTGTTTGGTTAGCTTTTCAAAATATAGATTAGCGTTTACAAAAGCTACTAGCAGGGGCAACATTGCTAGTGCAAAGCCAATCAGCAGTAATTTTAAAAATGAGGTTGGATAAGTAATTCGCAATTGAATATCAATAAAGCCAGTAATAAACGCTAGTATAATACGCCTATGACAATACTTTCGCTCATCGTTGCCTTTGCAAATAATCAGGTAATTGGCATTAATAATACGCTGCCTTGGCACCTGCCAGAGGATTTGAAGCGTTTTCGCGCACTGACTATGGGGCATCATATCATTATGGGGCGTAAGACTTACGAATCGCTTGGGCGATTGCTGCCAGGACGTACCACAATCATAGTTACGCGTAATAAAGATTACAAAGTACAAGGTGCGCTGATAGCACACAACCTGCAGGCTGCATTATTGCTATCAGCTAATGATAGTGAGCCATTTTTGATTGGTGGTGCAGAGCTGTATAAAGATGGCTTAAAACTAGCAAATAAGCTTTACATTACCGAAGTGCATGCGGATTTTGTAGGTGACGCTTTTTTTGCTAAGATTGATTTAAATAAATGGCAAATGACTGAAAAAAAAGACCATTTATCAGCAAATGGTCTTCAATATAGCGATTTGATTTATATCAAAAAGTAAGGCTGCTATTTTTCTACACAATCCACATAATAAACCGCTTTACCATCTACAATTTCTTTTACCAAGCCGTGATTATCTGTTTCAAATCCTGGAAATTTCTCGTTAAATTCGCGGGCAAATCTTAGGTAATTCACGATGACTTTGTTAAATTTTTCACCAGGAATTAACAGCGGAATGCCAGGCGGGTAGGGTGTTAGCAGCACAGCGGTCACGCGGCCTTCTAGGTCGTCAATCGGCACGCGATCCATTTTTCGATGCGCCATTTTGGCAAACGCATCGGTTGGTTTCATGGCGGGCACCATGTCAGATAAATACATTTCAGTAGTCAATTTTGCTACATCATTGGCTTTATACACGCTGTGAATTTGGTTACATAAATCACGCAAGCCCACTTTTTCATATCGAGGCTGTTTTTGCACAAATTCTGGCAACACTTTCCATAGTGGCTGGTTCTTGTCATAGTCATCTTTAAATTGCTGCAGCGCCGCTACCATGGTGTTCCAGCGGCCTTTGGTAATGCCAATGGTGAACATAATAAAGAATGAGTATAGTCCCGTTTTTTCAACAATCACGCCATGTTCAGCTAAGTATTTGGTGACAATTGCGGCAGGAATGCCAAATTTATCTGAGAAGTTGCCTTTAATATCTAGGCCTGGCGTGATGATAGTTGCCTTGATTGGGTCTAGCATATTAAAGCCTTCGGCCAAATTGCCAAAGTCGTGCCAAGCTTCGTTGGCTTTTAGCATCCAAGCGTCACGCTCTTCCAAACCTTCTTCGCTTAAATCATCCGGCCCCCATACTTTAAACCACCAGTCAGCACCCCATTCTTCGTCCACTTTACGCATCGCGCGGCGGAAGTCTAAGGCTTCCATGAGTGATTCTTCAACTAATGCTGTACCGCCTGGCGCCTCCATCATGGCGGCCGCTACATCAATACTTGCGACGATTGAGTATTGCGGGCTGGTTGAGGTATGCATCAAGTAAGCTTCGTTAAAAATATCACGGTCTAACTTATTGTTTTCGGCATCTTGCACCAATATTTGTGAAGCCTGACTTAAGCCAGCCAGTAGTTTGTGCGTAGATTGCGTTGAAAATACCATGCTTTCTTTACAGCGCGGACGGCCCTCGCCAATGGCGTGGTAGTCACCGTAAAAATCATGAAAAGTGGCGTGCGGTAACCAGGCTTCGTCAAAATGTAAGGTATCAATTTTGCCGTCCAGCATGTCTTTAATTTCTTCTACGTTATACAACACACCGTCGTAGGTGGATTGTGTAATGGTGAGTACGCGTGGTTTAGCAGTTTTGTCGAGTATAAATGGGTTGCGGTCAATTTTCTTTTGAATATTTGCCCATTCAAACTCGCTTTTTGGAATCGGCCCAATAATGCCAAAATGATTACGCGTTGGCATTAAAAATACGGGAATCGCGCCTGTCATAATAATGGCATGCAAAATTGACTTGTGGCAGTTGCGATCAACAACAACAACGTCGCCTGGCGCTACTGTGCTGTTCCATACCATTTTGTTGCTGGTCGACGTACCATTGGTAACAAAATATAAATGGTCACAGTTATAAATACGCGCTGCATTGCGCTCCGAAGCCGCCACTGGACCTGTGTGGTCCAGCAATTGGCCAAGCTCATCTACTGCGTTACAGACGTCGGCACGCAACATGTTCTCGCCAAAAAACTGGTGAAACATTTGCCCAACGGGTGATTTTAAAAATGCCACGCCGCCTGAATGTCCAGGGCAATGCCATGAGTAAGAGCCATCAGCCGCATATTCTGTTAGGGCTTTAAAAAACGGCGGAGCTAGGCTATCTAAATACGTGCGTGCCTCGCGCAGAATATAGCGCGCCACGAATTCTGGCGTATCTTCATACATATGAATAAAGCCATTAAGCTCACGCAAAATTTCGTTGGGAATATGGCGTGAGGTGCGTGTTTCACCATGCAAAAAGATAGGGATTTCTTCATTACGATAGCG
>JANXWL010000124.1 GCA_025351225.1 Methylotenera sp.
ACTTGCGGTTGTGCTTCTAACCAAGTCGCAAGCGCTAACGCACGACTAGCATGCGCTTCCATACGCACAAATAAAGTCTCTAGCCCTTTTAAAAATACCCATGCGTTAAACGCACTCATTGTGACACCCGCTGTACGCAAAAAGCCGTACACGGGCTCCATAAGGCTTTTCGAGCCTAGCACCGCGCCGCCCAAGCATCTGCCCTGCCCGTCAATATACTTGGTCGCCGAGTGAATAATAATATCTGCACCAAGCTCAAGCGGTTTTTGAATCGCGGGCGTGCAGAAGCAATTATCAACCACCAAATATGCGCCTACTTTATGCGCAATATTGGCCAAGGCAGTAATATCACACACTTCGGTGAGCGGGTTCGACGGTGTTTCAACAAAAAATAGCTTAGTTTTTGGCGTAATCGCGGCTTGCCATTCGTCAGGGTTGGTTTGCGATACAAACGTGACATCTAAGCCCCAACGTTTTAAGATATTGCTAAACAGTTGTACTGATGTGCCAAAAATGCTGCGAGAGGACACAACATGGTCGCCTGCGCTGCACAAAGCCATGACGCTAGCTAAGATAGCCGACATGCCGCTTGAGGTCGCTACGCATTGCTCTGCGCCTTCTAATGCGGCGAGTTTATTTTGAAACATAGTGACGGTGGGGTTTGTAAAGCGCGAGTAAATATTGCCTGCCTCTTGCCCACCAAAGCGCGCTGCTGCTTGTGCGGCGCTATTAAAACGAAAGCTAGAGTTTAAAAATAAGGCTTCAGAATTCTCGCCAAATGGTGTCATTTCGCTACCTGCACGAACACTTAAGGTTTCAGGATGATATTTTTTTTCGGTCATTATATTTCTCTACTCAAATTAAAAACAAGTATTAATGACGGGCATTAAAAAACCCGTTAAAGCTAAGCAAAAAGCTAAAACGGGTTCTTTGTAGCTTGATATACAAGCACTCGCTTTAGCAGAATTTATTATGCGCTCGCAAGCTGAGTAAGGCTTTGTTTAAAGTTGGCCACTCAAATCAGCGCAATTCAATATAAAACTAAATGAGCCATTAGTCAATAAAAAAGTTTTTTATCTAAAGCAAGAATTAATGAAACAAAAGAAATAGCAAGTGGGTTCATTAAATGCTTTCGTATGACATCATACGCTTGAGTATAGACATTATCGGTATGTTGCCGACGCGCTATTGCACGTTTACGCGCTCTTGCATCAAGCTGATCTAATGACGTTAAATGCATTGGCAAATCAATTAAATAGCCGTAGGGAGAAATTGGTTGACCATTTAATGAATCCCAAAACTGCGTATAAGCAACATCAAAATTTCGTTCATATCCAACTTTAAATGAAGGGTGCATCTCTGGTGAAATCCCAATGAATGAGTGATGACCTTGTGCTAAGACAATGCCTGTAAGCGCACCAAAACACAAATGTGCGGGTGTAGTACGATCAAAAACCTTATTGAAAGACTTTTGATAATTGTGATCACTAGTTAACTGTTTACGCGTAACAAAAAATGTAGATTGCATGCGTGTTTTTTCGCTGTTTATCCCAACAGATTTAGGTAAAAAAATCTCCTGTAATACGACTGAATACGATATAACGCAAATACGCTCGCCATTGACGTGAAATACTATGCTACAGCCACCTTCATACAAAACGTCATTACCTGGCATCAGACGAATGTCATAAACTACATCCTCTACATCTGCACTCCAAAGTGTAAGGCCATCCATACAATATACAGCTTTAAAGTAGTCTTCATCAAAGTTATTAAGTTCATGCTCATAATGAAACAGAGCCGACCTTACGCGCTGTCGCGTAGTCAGTCCCCGGGCTAAATAATGCTGATGAGACAAAAAGAAAATAGCATCATTTTTGTCTATTTTGTTTGTATGTTTTTGATAGGCCGTATTTTCAAGCAATTGTTTACGTAATTGTGGTAAAAATAAAAGTCTGCTCGTTCGCAAGAGCCTAATAATCGCTACCAATAGTGACTTTCCCTTATAGTCAGCAAAAAAACCACTGAGCATCAACATCACAACATCTACAAAAGAACTTTTATTTTTCAATTTTTTAAACCATACATGTGAGTTATTTTTGTCACTTTAAGTTTCAAGTTCTATTTTCCACACTAAGCTAGCGCCAAACAACTCTGCAAATTAAGTAATATGTATTAATAATCTGCAAGAACCAAAATAAGCAACTTAGATTAATAATACCAACTACTTTTGCAATTACGTACTACCAAAATAGTACTATTTTAATCAATGGTAACCATTTCATCATCAATTAAATTTAAGTCTAACTGTGTGCTGGAGTTGTTGGGCTTTTGCTTCTTATTCATATCGCCACGTGCCGATTCTATGCGATTTAAATAAGCGGCATCCACATCGCCAGTAACGTATTTTCCATCGAAGCACGAGCAATCAAAGTCTTTAATTGCTGTATTACTTAGCTTAATATCCTCCACCAAATCGTCTAAATCTTGATAAATCAACGCATCCGCACCAATTTCTTTGCAGATTTCCTCATCACTACGGCCTGTAGCAAGCAGCTCATCACGGCTTGGCATATCAATACCATATACATTGGGAAAGCGCACTGGTGGTGCGGCCGAGGCAAAATAAACTTTATTGGCGCCAGCATCTCGCGCCATTTGTACGATTTGTTGTGACGTGGTTCCACGCACAATAGAATCATCTACCAACAACACATTTTTGTCTTTAAACTCAATACCAATTGGGTTGAGTTTTTGGCGCACCGATTTTTTACGCAAGGCTTGGCCTGGCATAATAAAGGTGCGGCCAATGTAACGATTTTTAATAAAACCTTCGCGGTAATCTAAACCCAGTGCAATACCCACTTGCAGCGCACTTGGGCGACTGGTATCAGGGATAGGAATCACCACGTCAATTTGCTTATCGGGCCATTCGCGCTTAATTTTCTCTGCCAAACTTTTACCCATGTCTAAGCGCGTTTGGTACACCGACACGCCATCAATCACTGAGTCTGGCCGCGCTAAATACACGTACTCAAAAATACAAGGGTTCAATTTGGCATTTTCAGCACATTGGCGGCTGAAAAAATTGCCGTCCATATCAATAAACACGGCTTCACCAGGCGCAACATCGCGAATCATCTTAAAACCCAGCACATCTAGCGCAACGCTTTCTGAGGCGACAATATATTCTGTACCTTTATCGGTCTCCTGTTTACCAATCACCAGCGGCCGAATGCCGTTAGGGTCACGAAATGCCAGCAAGCCAAAATTGGCGATCATGGCAACTACCGCATATGCGCCTTTGCAACGTTTATGCACGCCAGACACCGCATCAAAGGCCATATCGGTATTAAGCACGGCATTTTTAGAAGTTTTTTCGATTTCGTGGGCAAGCACATTTAACAGCACTTCAGAATCTGAACTGGTATTAATATGGCGCAAATCTTGGCGAAACATTTCAGATTTGAGTTGCTCAGAGTTGGTAAGGTTGCCGTTATGCCCAAGCACAATACCAAATGGTGAATTGACGTAAAAAGGTTGCGCTTCAGCCGCGCTAGATGAACCCGCCGTAGGGTAACGCACATGGCCAATACCCGCATTACCTATAAGGCTACGCATATGGCGAGTTTGAAACACATCTTTTACCAAGCCATTGTTTTTATGCATAAAAAACGTGTTTCCGTCGCAGGTAACAATGCCTGCAGCGTCTTGCCCGCGATGCTGCAACACCAACAACCCATCATAAAGCAACTGGTTGACGGGGTTTTTACCAACAATGCCAATAATTCCACACATAAAGGTAAGCGTCCTTAAAAGTTAATTCTAGTCATATTTTACATGTTTAGCGACAGCGGACGG
>JANXWL010000018.1 GCA_025351225.1 Methylotenera sp.
CACGTTATCGGGCAAGCCGTATTCTGCGCCCGCCAATTTAGATACCAGCTTGCCCGATTTGGGTGATGTATCGCAAACCGTGCTAACGCCGCAAGATGAGCAGCGCATTGGCGAGCAGATTATGCGCGATGTTTCTACCAGCGACGATGTAGTGCAAGATATTGAAATCATTGATTATTTAAACGCACTCGGCAATAGATTGGTTGCAGCTAGCCCCGATAAATTACAAAAATTCAATTTCTTTGTGGTGCAAGATAACTCAATTAACGCTTTTGCTATGCCAGGTGGCGTGGTGGGCGTGCACACGGGTTTAATTGCAGTATCGAATAGCGAATCCGAACTGGCGAGCGTGTTGGGTCACGAGATTGGCCACGTGACGCAGCACCATTTGGCGCGTATGTTGGCAGCGCAAAAGTACGATACTTTTAAAAATATTGCTGGTATTGCATTGGCCTTGCTGGTCGCGCGTAGTAACCCAGAGCTTGCGAATGGCGCATTGGCAGCATCCAGTGCGGTGGGTGTGCAACGCCAGCTTGATTACACGCGTGAGCATGAGCGCGAGGCAGATAGAGTTGGCTTGAGCATTTTAGACGCGGCTGGCTTTGATGTGCGCGCCATGCCAGCATTTTTCACCACTTTGCAACGTGGTACACGCTTTACTGAAGGCACGGCACCTAGTTTTTTACGCACACACCCACTTACTGCGGAGCGCATTGCTGATGTAGCGAATCGAGTTGAAAGCATGCCGTATCGCCAAGTGGCCGATAGCCTGACCTTTAATTTGGTAAAAGCAAAATTGCGCGCTAATACTGGCTTGGCACAAGACGCAGTTGAGCAGTTTCAAGATAATTTAAAAGAGCATCGCTTTGCCAATGAGACGGCGGAGCATTACGGTTTGGCCGTGGCGATGCTACGCAAAAATGATGTCGCTGGCGCGCAAAATCAGATGCAATGGCTACGCAAAAATGTACAGAAAAATAATGGGCAAAATAATGAGAAAAATGCACTTATCGAAAGTCCAATGATTGAAACTTTAGATGCGCGTATTCAAGTGGCGCGCAATAATCCGCAAGCAGCTGCAGCACAATATGCCAAAGGCTTGAGTACGTTTCCTTCGCATCGCGGCTTAATATATGGTTATGCCGAGCATTTTTTGGCGATTAATCAGCCTGATAAAGCGATTAAACTGGTACAAGACAAACAGAGTTTGTACCCAAACGACGCGTATTTTTATGATATTTTAGCTAAAGCTTACTCGGCAAAAAACAAAAATTTGTTGCGCTTTCAGGCGCAGGGCGAAGCCTACTATCGCCAATATAACTTGCAAAAAGCAATTGAACAAATGGAGCTAGCGGCGAAAGCTAAAGATGGCAATTTTTACGAGCAATCGATTGTAGAAGCGCGTTTAAAAGAGCTACGTCGTTTGGAAGAAAATGAAAAACTCGCCGATAAGCGGTTAAGTTAGTTTAAGGTAAATCAATGCAAAGACGTGAATTTTTAACAATTTTAACAGGCGCATTAGCGGCAATGCTGCCAATTAATGCGCTGGCAGAGCTATTAAATCAAACGTGGAATAAGTCTGCGTTTGAGGCGACGAAGTTAGATGAAGCGATTAAAGGCTTAAATATAAGTACTGAAACACCAAGCAAAGATATTGAACCTAGTAAAAATATTGAGATAGTCGCTCCAGATCGTGCTGAAAATGGTGCTGTGGTACAAATTGAAATCACTAGCAATATTACCAATACAGAGAGCATTACTGTGCTGGTGGAACACAACCCCACGCCGCTAATAGGCACGTTTAGTTTCAGCAATGGCGCGCTACCGTTTGTGATTACGCGCATTAAAATGGCCGAAGACTCTGATTTAAAAGTGATTGTAAAGGCAGGTAGCCAATATTTTACTGCCAGCAAAAAAGTCGTTGTGCTAGAAAATGGGTGCGGTTAATGGCCACAATAAAAGATAACCCAAAAGATGGCTCACGCAATATGCGCATGAGCGCCAAGCTAAATGGTGAGATTACAGAAGTAAAAATGGTGATTAATCATCCCATGGAAACGGGTCGCAAAAAAGACGATTTTGGGCAATTGATTCCGCAGCATTTTATTCAGCAGCTTAGCGTGACGCTTAATGGAAAAATGGTGCTAGAGGCACAATGGGGCACGGGTATTGCCAAAAATCCTTACCTTACTTTTCGTATCACAGGTGCAAAAGTGGGCGATAAACTCGAGACGAATTGGGTAGATAATTTAGGTGAAACGGGTGGCGGTGAAACTCTAGTGGTGAACTCTAAGTAGTGGCTGATTAAGATTTTTTAATGGTTATGGAATCACCGTAGTAAACAAATAAACGGCAAATATGACCAATAAAATCACCCCTTGCAATACGTTAGTGCGGCCTGTTGCTAAGGATAGGGATGAAACGAAAAGAGCCAATAACAACAAGATGCCTGATTTCATGTCAATGCCTAAAATCAGTGTCCAACCCATTATTAACGACAAAACA
>JANXWL010000028.1 GCA_025351225.1 Methylotenera sp.
TAGATGGCGATTGGCATGCGGCGCACAATATTACGCAAGAATACAGCGACGCTACAGCCAACTGGCTGCATGCGGTGTTACACAAAATTGAAGGTGACGAGTGGAACAGCAAGTATTGGTATGCCAAAGCAAGTGGCAAACAGTATGCAGACTTTACTAGTGCGAGTGAAGAGTTAAAGGCAATTCAAAACAGCTTAAATTAATGCGTAAAAAAAAGCTCTGCAAGCCAAATAGATGTTGGCATGCAGAGTGCTAAAACATATAGACATAATTACGCCTATGGAAAAGCCTGCATATTTGGCTCAAGACCTTCGTAATGTGCCCTAGGATGTTTGTCTTTAATCATCTGTTCAACACCTTCTACTCGTTGGCTGGGCACATCCACCATCATCAAAAAATCGCCGTTTTCAATGGCTTGGGCGAATTGTTTCAGGCGTCTACTGCCAATGCTACTACCCACCATGCTAGAAACCCATGCGCCAAATCCTGCGCCAAACAACGCGCTCACCAGTATCATGACGCCGTTAAGTTTTAAACTACCAAAAATTAATACCGCTGCCAGACCAAACAACATGCCCACCATCCCGCCTACTAACATGCCTTGCTCAAGCGCGGGAATAAAATCACTTTTTTGCAAAAAATTCGCCGCTGGCAAGTTACCCAAAGATGTATTACGCTTAGCCAGCACATGAATATTGCCTTCATTGACACGCGCTAGCAACAAATCGTCAACGATTGTTTTGGTCATTTCGATAGTAGGAATTAAAAAGTAAATGCGTTTCATGTTGAATCCTCCTCTAACACACCCAAGATTTAGGCCGCGCGATACGCTACCAAATGGGGAGGGGCAGACCAATGAACTAAGTCGTACAGAAGCTTCAATAGGCCTTCCAGACTCAAGTGGTAAGTATATAACACTCACCTGCAAGTTGCACTCGCACTAATGTGACAACTTTCTTATTTGTAAAGTTCATCCTCTACAAGTGCCTACAATAGACTTGTTGCCATGGGCTTATTAGGTACGCGCTTGAATGGGGTGTTTTTAATTAAGCTAAACCTTAATGGCTTGCGTGCGTTTTAGTGGAAACGAGCTATATTTTTGCGCATCAATTTTATTCACAAAAAATACTTGCGCTAGGCGTGAGTCTTTTAGGTTGTTGCCAAAAAACTGATTCGCTGCGTGGTAATGGCGGCCTTCGTATAAAATCAGCGTGTTATACACATTATTGACACGCACAATTTCGTCAAACATGCTGTGGTAACTGGTGTCCATAGCGATTTTGCCTGCCTTAAATCTTTTATCATTTTCTTGCAAAGCCAGCTCGTATTTCTCAGCATCAAAACTCTTATTCGGTTTAAAAAGTGATGTGCCAGAATCTAGCGGTGCATCTGGCGTTAGATAAAGGACTGCTGCAAAAATGGTGTCATGGTCTGTATGAATGACTCCCTGCTTAAACTCTTCTGTAACACTTTGAAAACTAGTCGATATAGCCCAGCGCATATAATCGTTTTCTGCATTATGAAATACAGATACTAGCTTTCTACAGATTTTTTCATGCAAAGCCTTATCTAAATCAACTAAATCTAAAGTTCTAGAGCCTGGATACACGTACTTGTATTCTTTTCTATCTTTTAGAGAAACGTACTGTTGCGATAGCGCAAACTCGCGCACGGCGTCTGGGTTTTCGTAAAAGTTTTCAATAATGGCAACGGGATATAAATTCATAATAATATTAAAACAGTTTAATTGGCTTGTAGTATAGCGTTGCAGACTGTTTTTTGCTACAGCTTGCAAGCGTACTCATTTAATCAAATCCATCTGCTGGATTCATAAAAAATACTTTTTTATAGCCTTGTGTTTGTAATGAAAAGCGCCAAGGGTAGGGGATTAAGCTCAGCACACTATAATGTAAATGCGATGGCTTGCCAGCCGCGTTACCTGAGTTGCCAACTGCACCAATTACCTTGCCCTGTGTTGCCCAATTAAATGATTTGATGTAAATGCTATCTAAATGTGCGTAATAATAAATGCACCATTTAGGGCCTATGATGGCCACCACATTGCCGCCCATACTGATATTGCCTGTGTAAACTACTAAACCGCCTGTGGAGGAGATTACAGGTGTGCCGCGTTTTGCAAATATATCAATGCCCTTATGCACGCCTGATTTACCCCATGGCGCAAACCAAAAGCTATTCGCGTTCCAATCTTTTAATGTAGCGTTTTGTACAGGAATCACCCCGCGCTGGGGGATGCATAAACCCAGGACGAGGATACCAGTAAACGCGAAAATCACATTGCGTTTAAAGCGCATAATTACACCACATCATATTGTGAATGATTGGTAGGTAACTCTTTAGCACTAATTTGATACCAATCAATCTTACGTGTAACAATCATCACTAAGGCCAGCAAGCCAAACACCAGCAGGCTGCCCATTAATAAGGCATTATCTTCTGATGCCAAAATTCCATACAGCGCGCCATATAAGGCGGTGAGCATGCTAGCGAATATGAAGCCGTTGGCCTTGCTTTTTAATACATTGCTTAAGTAATAGCCTAGCAAGCCAATACAGGCGGCACTAGCTGATAAATAGGCACCAGCAAAGCCTATGCGCTCTGCGAGTGAGATAAGTAATAGGTAGAATAAAGTCATGGCTAAGCCGACCAGTGTGTATTGTGCGGGGTGAATGCGTAAACTTTTTAAAATTTCAAAGATAAAAAATCCAGCAAACGTTAAACCAATAAATAGCAAACCATATTTGGTGGCACGGTCAGCTTGGCTGTATACGTTAATGGGTTCTACAAAGCCGACGGAGAGTGATTCTAAGTTGTCCGCTTTTCCGCCGCTTGTCAGCATGGACATCAATACCGCTTGGTTGTTGCTGGAGAGTGACGATACCGCCCATTTTGCGCTAAAACCATTATTGTCGATTTTTTGCGTCGCGGCATCAGGCAAAAAGCTACCGTAAAAGTGTGGTGATTGCCAGCTAGAGTTAAGCGCAATGGTGTTGCTTTTGGCGATAGGCGTGAAGTTAAAATTCTCAGTACCGCGCAAGTTAAGCTTAAAATCAAATGCAATGATTTGCTCATCACTAGTTAGATTTTTAATTGGCGCATTAATGCCGCTACTCAGTGCATCTATTTTACTGCCTTGCTCAAAACCAATAGGCTGGCCACCCCAATTCACAATGGGTTTGCCAGAAATACCACGCGTATCGGCAATGCCAACACTTAAATAAGCATCGCCAATTTTTAGGGTGGTATTGTCATGCTCAAACTTTAAACCTAGGTTTTTGGGTATTTTAAATTGGCCATTGATGCTGCCGCCAAGCTGATACATCAGGGCTTTATAAATGCCTAACGATTTTACTTCATTAGTAAAACCACCTTTTACGTTTAACTCATCGGGTAGCAAGTAAACTTTTCCTTCAAAGTTTCTTGTGACCACTTTTTGTATTTTGTTCACTTCAATCACTTCAGGATACCCTTGCACATAAGGCACAACCAATACTGGCCCAATCACTGTTTGCTCGCGCGCAGAGCTTCTAGCAATGTCAGCTTTAACATTTTCTTGATTGCGTTGCCGCTCTAAAATAATGCCGTTAACGTAACTCACGGCCATCGACATTAGCGTAATCAGCATGACCATGCCGATGATTTTAAAGATAAATGATTTATTCATGATTAACCCCTTATTTGTTTGGAGTTTGTAGAATATTAAACTTGCGTGAAGCCTTGATGCGCTTATATGAAGCCAGTATGCAGTGAATGTGAAGTTTTGAAAATTAATTTTTTGGAAGATTAATAATCGCAATCACGCCACCATCAGCATGATTGTTTAAAGTGACATTACCACCATGTAATTTAACCACTTCTTGCACAAAGTTTAAGCCTAAACCTGTACTTTTTTGACCCGCATTTGGCGTATGTTCAGGGCGCGGTAGTGAGTAGAATTTATCGAAAATTTTAGTCAGTGCATAATCTGGTATTCCGCTACCAGCATCGTGTATGGCAATGCTGACTTGGCTTGTATTCTCTGTAATACTCATTGTTATTTCACTATTATATTGGCTAAAATCTAGCGCGTTTTCTAGCAGATTGTAAATGGCTTGACCAAGTAAAAATGAGTCGACTTGCAGCAAAATATCAGTGGATTTTTCAGTCTTAAATTGAATATTGCGCTGTGCAGCTTTGCTGCTTAACAGGCCAATTTGTGTTTGTGATAAGTCATCTAAACTCACAAAGCTAACTTGTTGTAACTGTTGTTGATGCTCCAAACTTGCCAAGCCCAGCATGTTTTGAATAATAGTCTGCACGCGCTCAGATTGCGCTTTTATTTGCGCTAAAAAATGTGTTTGATCAGCTGGCGGCATATTAGGTGAAATGATCTCTAAAGCCGCTTGTATGGCGGTCATTGGGCTTTTTAGCTCATGCGTTAAATGCTGCACCGATTCTTGCACGTAGAGTTTGCCATCTAGCTCTGAGCGCATAGCTTGCATTGCATTGGCTAAATCGGTGAGTTCGTCGTTACTCGATGTCGGCGGCATAGCTTTTTCACCTTTTGCAACGCTTATTGCATAATCTCGCAGCTTGTTGATTTTATTGGTAAAGCGCCAAGTAAATAGCGCGCCAATGGCAATGGAAAGCACAAATAACAATGCGCCCCAGCGAATGATTTTGCTTTGCGCACGCTCAATAAACGGCAACACGGTGCGATTGGGTTTAGCTACGGTAAGGCTGCCAATAATCTTTTGCCCATCTTTAATGGCTGCGGCCACGTACATAATAGTGTCGCTATGCTTGTCACCAATCACTACTGGGCTAGAGCGCACCCCATATTGGCCATGCAACGTTAAATACACGTCATTCCATTTGCTGTAATCTTGGCCTAGGGCTAAATTGGCGGAGTCAAAAATCACGATGCCGCGTGCATTGGTAATATACACGCGGTAGTCCGCTGTTTGCTTGCGTATACCGCTAATGTCTGCCAAGCTTTTATTGGGATAATTGGCACGTGCTTGATATTGGCTTAAACCTTGCGCAAAGTTGCCGCTGGCAATGTTGCCCGTTTTAACATCTATTGTTGCTAGCTCGGCCAGCACATTGGCAGTGTCTACTAGCGTATCTTCCATGGCTTGGCGCACGCCTGGCTTGACCTCATCTACAAAAATAGTCAGCACAAACCAAGCAGCTAAGCCAACCAGCACAAAGTACCCAAGGAATATTTTAAGGCTGATTTTGATAGTAAAACCTTTCTATTTTTAGACAAAAATATTATTTATTCCATCATTCCCGCGGAGGTGGGAGTCTAGACAAGCTACATGCTTAGCTTTGTGACCATAGTTAAACACTTTAAGTACCACCTTGCCTAGATACTGGCCTGCTCCAGTATGACGATGATGATTGGTCGTCGTTGGGATGCGTATGCTTTTAAGCCTGTAAGCTGTAGCCCATGCCGCGGTGGGTGACGATGACTTCGCTTGCAGCATCCAGGGCATACAACTTATTAATGGCTTTTAACTTAGCGCGCACGGTTTTAATATGTGCATCCACCGTGCGTTCTAGCGTGTTTTCGGCCTGCGCCCACACAATATCCATCAATTGGTCGCGTGAGTACACACGCTTGGGCTGCAAAATTAAGGTTTTTAGCAATAAATATTCGTAACGCGTTAGCTCTAAATAGTGGCTGCGATATTGAACACGGCATGCAGTTTCATCTAACTGAAAAGCATTGGTTTCAGAGCTTGTTTGGTTTTTACTTAGGCTTTGATTGGCTCTGCGCAAAATTGCATTAATACGCGCCACTACTTCACGCGGGCTAAATGGCTTTGTCACGTAATCATCGGCACCAATTTCTAAGCCTACAACACGGTCTATCTCGTGGTTACGCGCAGTTAGAAATAAAATTGGAATATTAGAGCTAGCACGTATTTGCTTACATACCTCAAAACCAGTCATATCAGGCAGCCCAACATCCAGTATCACAAAATCAAACACTTTCTCACGCACTGCGGCAACACCTTGATGCCCAAGTACACAATGTGTAGCAATAATACCTGCCTCATTGCACGCGTAAATCAGCGTTTCTGCAATCGCAGGCTCGTCTTCAATAATGAGTATTTGCAAAGCCATGGGTGTATTTTATACGAAGCCGTTTACAAAGTGTGTGGCTTAATTGGGCACCAAAAAAATGCCCGTATCAACGGGCAAAGGGGGTTCAGTATGTGGAACTAGTTTTAGCTAAATTAAGCGGCTGCAGAAAGTGTGACGTATTTCATCTGGCCATTGATCAGTACAAAGCGCGCGTCATGTAAGATTTTTTGTGCAAATACGGCATTGTGATACACCTAAACAACGCCTTCTGTATTGCCAGTATTATTTTTAAGTAATAACATTTCATCGGGTTTGCCAAAATTGCTAGCCACCTGATTCGGTTTGGTTTGTTTTACTAAATCGTAAAACTGACTTGAAGACATGATGGTTTTATGACCAGCAACTATTTTATTAATGTCGCCTGAGCTGGCTTTTAATGAACCAACCACCAAACTGCCCAGCACTAAGCTGCCTAAAAAGACACTTTTTAATATTTCTAATTTCAACGTTTTTCTTTCTTTTATTGGTTTACTTTTATCAAGTGCATGCAGTGTAGCAGTCAATTGTTACAAACTAGTTACGACACGCGTAAACAATTGTAATTTATAGGACTATGTTTTCGGCTTAGCCAAAAAAATCTTTCGCTTTATCTACCCAGCTTTTGTTTTTCGGGCTGTGTTTGCCCGCATCAGCTTGCGTACTGGTGTCAAATTCGCGTAGTAAATCTTTTTGTTTTTCAGTGAGTTTTACTGGTGTTTCCACCACTACATGCACCATTAAATCGCCGTGGTCAGATTGGCGCAGCGGTTTAATGCCTTTACCTTTTAGCCTAAATACGCCACCCGTTTGGGTCTCTGCAGGTATCTTCATTTTGGCTGAACCACCCAAAGTTGGCACTTCAATCTCGCCACCTAGCGCAGCCGTTGTAAAGCTAATCGGCATTTCGCAATGTAAATTGCCACCATCGCGCTGGAATATTTCGTGCGTTTTTAGGTGTATCACTACATACAAATCACCTGTTGGGCCGCCATTAACGCCAGCTTCGCCTTCACCCGTTAAGCGAATTCTATCGCCTTCATCCACGCCAGCAGGGATTTTGACTGATAACGTTTTGTTTTGCTTAACGCGTCCGGCGCCGTTACAAGTGGGGCAGGGGTCTTTCACCATTTTGCCGTTGCCGTGACATTTTGGGCAGGTTTGTTGTACTGAGAAAAAGCCTTGTTGCATGCGCACTTGGCCATGGCCTGCACAGGTTGTACAAGTCACAGGTTGCGTGCCAGGGCGCGCGCCAGAGCCTTTGCAGGTTTCGCAAGCGGATTGAACAGGAATGCGGATTTTAGTCTCGGTGCCTTTGGCTGCGTCTTCTAGGCTAATTTCCATGTTGTAGCGCAAATCCGCACCACGATACACGTTGTTGCGTTGACCACCACCTTGGCCGCGACCACCAAAAATATCACCGAAAATATCACCAAATGCATCGCCAAAACCCGCACCACCAAAGCCTGCGCCTGCACCACCACCACTCTCAAAAGCAGCATGACCATATTGGTCGTACGCTGCGCGTTTTTGGTCATCCGATAGCGTTTCGTAAGCTTCTTTCGCCTCTTTAAACTGCTCCTCGGCTTTTGGGTTATCGGGATTGCGGTCAGGGTGATACTTCATCGCCAGTTTGCGATAGGATTTTTTGATTTCTTCTTCCGAAGCTTCACGACTCAAGCCGAGAACTTCGTAATAATCTTTTTTGGTAGCCATGGTGTTTAGTCTTTAATAATTACTCAGTAGCAGGTGATTTAGTTAATGTTGATATGCAAAAATCGTTAGTGCTGGCGAGCAACACTAACGACTAATGACTATCTCGACTATTTTTAGTCTTTCTTCACTTCTTCAAACTCTGCATCCATCACGTCGCCATCCACCGTTTTTTCGCCTTCTGGGTTTGGCTGCGCGCTCTGCGTATTAGCCTCTGCCTGTTGTGCGGCATAGACTTTTTCACCAAGCTTTTGCGATGCTTCAGTTAGCGCATTGGTTTTGGCCTCAATCGCGTCTTTGTCATCACTCTGCAGTACGCCTTCAACCTCTTTAATGGCGGTTTCAATCGCTGTTTTTTCTGCTTCGTCCAACTTGTCAGCATGCTCAGTCATTGACTTTTTAACACTGTGCACCATGCCATCAGCCGCATTACGCGCATCCACTAACTCACGGTACTTCTTATCTTCATCCGCATATTTAATGGCATCTTCTTCCATTTGCTGAATTTCAGCTTCAGACAGACCGCTATTTGCTTTAATGGTAATTTTATTTTCTTTACCAGTGGCTTTGTCTTTAGCAGAAACGTGCAAAATACCGTTCGCATCAATATCAAAAGTCACTTCAATTTGCGGCATGCCACGTGGTGCTGGTGGAATGTCTGATAAGTTAAATTGACCAAGCGACTTGTTCGCAGAAGCCATTTCACGCTCACCTTGCAACACCTGAATCGTCACTGCATTCTGGTTGTCGTCGGCCGTAGAAAACGTTTGTGATGCCTTGGTAGGAATCGTGGTGTTTTTCTTGATAACTTTAGTCATCACGCCGCCAAGTGTTTCAATACCTAAACTTAGCGGAGTCACGTCAAGTAACAATACATCTTTCACGTCGCCTTGTAATACGCCGCCTTGAATCGCCGCACCTACTGCCACAGCTTCATCAGGGTTAACGTCTTTACGTGGCTCTTTGCCAAAAATCTCTTTCACTTTCTCTTGCACTTTTGGCATACGGCTTTGACCACCAACCAAAATTACGTCAGTAATATCTTCAATCTTAACGCCAGCATCTTTAATCGCGGTGCGACAAGGTGCCATCGTGCGTTCGATTAAATCGTCAACTAAACTTTCTAATTTAGCGCGCGTCAGTTTTACCACCAAGTGTTTAGGGCCTGTCGCATCAGCCGTAATGTAAGGTAAATTTACTTCAGTTTGGGTTGCACCAGATAATTCGATTTTGGCTTTTTCAGCGGCTTCTTTTAAGCGTTGTTTAGCCAACAAATCGTTGCGTAAATCTAGACCACCATTCTCTTTTTTGAACTCATCTGCCAAAAAGTCGATGATGCGGTTATCAAAGTCTTCACCACCAAGGAAGGTGTCACCATTGGTGCTTAATACTTCAAATTGGTGCTCGCCATCAATGCTCGAAATCTCGATAATCGACACGTCAAATGTACCGCCGCCTAAGTCATATACAGCGATTTTTCGGTCACCTTCTTGTTTGTCTAAACCAAAGGCTAACGCTGCCGCAGTCGGTTCGTTAATAATGCGTTTAACATCTAAACCCGCAATACGGCCTGCATCTTTCGTGGCTTGGCGCTGGCTGTCGTTAAAGTAAGCAGGCACAGTAATCACGGCCTCAGTCACTTCTTCGCCTAAGTAGTCTTCGGCGGTTTTTTTCATTTTGCGCAACACTTCTGCAGAAATTTGTGGTGGCGCCATTTTCACGCCACGAATCTCCACCCATGCGTCGCCGTTATCGGCTTTTGCAATCGTATAAGGCATCAGTTTGATATCTTTTTGTACTTCTTTTTCTTCAAAACGGCGACCGATTAAACGCTTCACTGCGTACAATGTATTTTTCGGATTTGTTACCGCTTGGCGCTTTGCTGGTGCGCCCGCTAAAATTTCGCCATCTTCTTGATACGCGATAATAGATGGTGTTGTGCGTGTGCCTTCCGCGTTTTCAATTACGCGTGGCTTGCCGCCTTCCATCACGGCGACGCAAGAGTTTGTTGTACCTAAATCAATACCAATAATCTTACCCATGTTACTTATTCCTTTTCATTCCAAATTAATTCATTAAGTCTCGCAAACGCTTAAAAAAGGCGTTTGAAACTAAGCTTGAATTCTTGCCTGAATTCTATGTGGGGTGGTTTTTTACTATTTCAATAGCCTTAAATTTTTTAAGGCTATTTTGCTTATTTTGCGAAACTAGCTTGCTGCTTTATTTCGCTACCATGACCAATGCAGGCCGTAGCACGCGGTCATTCAGCGTGTAGCCTTTTTGCAGCACGCTGGTTACTGTGTTGGGCTCCCCACTATTTTCTAACATGCTGATGGCTTGATGTTTATTCGGATCGAACTTTTCGCCAACAGGATTTACTTCTACGATATTGAATTTTTCGAATACGCTCGAAAGTTGTTTAGTCGTTAATTCCACGCCATTTTTATAACTTTCTACATCGGCATTGCCCACAGTTAGTGCGGCATCTAGGCTATCTTTCACAGCCAGTAATTCGTTTGAGAATTTTTCTAGGGCAAATTTACGTGCTTTTTCAATGTCATCCATTGCGCGGCGGCGAATATTTTCGCCCTCAGCTTTGATATATAAAACAGCCGCTTGCGCTTCGGCAAGTTGCGCTTGAAGCGCCTCAATGGCAGCCTGCGGATTGATGGTATCGTCCAGTGTTTCGGCTTGAGCGTTTTTGCTGTCGTCATTAGTGTTGTCAGTGTTGTTTTCAGTCATAAAAGCGTCCTTAATACAATATCAAAGTGTTGAACTCAAC
>JANXWL010000042.1 GCA_025351225.1 Methylotenera sp.
AGTGGCGTCATTAAAACGGCATCTGCCAAAAAGAATATAGTAGAAGGTGAAGATGACCGTGAAGAGCTGCCAGCGCGCTTAAAAGTCATACTGGACGGCCTATTTGAAGTGATTGATACGTATAGCCCAAGCCAAGTGGCAATAGAAAAAGTGTTTGTGAATGTAAACCCGCAATCCACTTTGTTGCTTGGCCAAGCGCGTGGTGCGGCGATAAGCGCGGCAGTGATACGCAATTTAACGGTAGCAGAATATACGGCTTTGCAGGTCAAACAAGCGGTAGTTGGCAATGGTCATGCGCAAAAAGAACAAGTGCAAGAAATGGTAAAGCGTCTATTGAACCTGCCCGCAACACCAAGCCCTGATTCGGCAGATGCGCTTGCGTGTGCTATTTGCCATGCTCATGGTGGGCAGGGTCTGGGTAAGCTGGCGACAGCGGGTTTTCGTGTTAAAAATGGCCGACTTATTTAAAATCATTCTATCGTCACGATGCTGTGTTGCATATCCAATTTTATTGACTTACATACAACCTCGTATGTGCATCAATAAAATTGAATCCGCGCCTTGCCTCGTTTAGCTATAATGATTTTAAAACATTAGTTCTTGGTAATATTTTAGAAAAGCTGAATTTATGATTGCACGTTTAAATGGTACGCTAATTGAAAAATCGCCTCCGCAAGTGATTGTGGATTGCAATGGCGTAGGTTACGAGGTTGAGGTGCCAATGAGCACCTTTTATAACTTGCCAGAAATCGGCAATAAAATTCAATTGCTCATTCATTTTGTGGTGCGCGAAGACGCGCAATTACTGTACGGTTTTGGTAGTGAGCAAGAAAAAAGTACGTTTAAACAATTGCTTAAAGTGAACGGTATTGGCGCTAAATCGGCGTTGTCTATTTTAAGCGGTGTCAGTATTGATGACTTAGTGGAAGCGGTCAATCGGCAAGAAGTTGGCATGCTCACGCGTATTCCAGGCATTGGCAAAAAAACGGCCGAGCGTTTATTACTCGAGCTAAAAGATAAATTTGCGGTGACGGGCTCTGTGACAACCACTAGCCTACCAAAATCAGCCAGTTATGATGTATTAAATGCCTTGATTGCGTTGGGCTACAATGAACGAGAGGCGGGGGCAGCAGTAAAATTGTTACCTAAAGAGGTCACCGTTGCTGAGGGCATTAAGCAGGCTTTAAAAAGCCTTTCAAAATAATAGTAAGTTAATTGGGAGCAGCAGCATGACAACATTTGGCATGAAAACTTTGAGTATGCTGTGCTTCATTATTTTGGCGATTTCAGCTTGTGGCAAACAAGGTGCGCCGCAATATGCACCTGCCACAGAAGCGCCTGCAGTGGCAGCACCAATGGCTAAAATGGCGGCCGATAGTTCGGCAGGTAATGTAGGCGGCGCGGAGCAAAGTTTAACTGAAATTTCAGAGCCTACTGCTAATAATAGTGAGCCGAAAAAATACATCGCCCTACGCCATCATTTACAAATTGAAACGCCAGCAGAACAAATGCAAGCTGCTTTTGATGCAGCTATGGCGCATTGTGAAGCCCTTAGTTGCCAAATGCTAAGCGCCAATTACAACAAAGAAACGCCGTACAGTCCACCATCTGCAAGCCTTAGCGTGCGGGTGCCACCACGTAATGTCGCCATATTTTTAGATGGTTTGGCCAAAAATGGCGAGGTAATGCAACATGGCCGCGATAGTGAAGACAAAACCAACCAAGTAGTGGATGCTGATGCGCGTATTAAAAACCTAACCGAGCTGCGCGATAGACTGCGGGTGATGCTGACGGATAAATCGGCTAAATTTAAAGATTTAATCGAAGTAGAAACGCAGCTGGCCAATACGCAAAGCGAACTGGATAGCTTTACCAGTATGCGTAAAGCTTTGTCATTAGAAACCGATTTAGTCGCGGTGAATATTGATTTTACTGCTGCACAAGGCATTACCGAGCAAGGTTTTTTTGCACCAGTGGCACGCGCGCTTAAAGATGCAGGCCATGTGATGATGGAAAGTTTTGGCTCTGTAATTACCTTTGTGATGAGCGCAATTCCGTGGCTATTAATCGGCATTCCACTGATATTGCTGGTAAGAAAGTTTTGGCAAAAATTAAAAGCTAAATTTTGGGTTAAAAGTTAAGCCAATAATTAACATAAACAAACCATAATCAACTATTAAGCAAACTCAAGCACCCACTTGGGGCATAGACGCGTTGTTACATACGTGGTAAAAAGACATTTTAATATTAATGGGTTAAAGTAGTATTGCTAATGACTCTACTTAATTTTATCCGCTAAATTTAAGCGTCTCTAAATGTTGAATCAACTCAAAAAGCTTGTTCTTGCCGCTTGCATACTAAATGCCTGCGCCGCTAATGCTGTTGATAATTCTGCTTTGCTAAACCTGTCTGAGGATGACTATATTGGCGAAGTGCCAAAAGTACTCACCGTTTCTAGGCTTGCACAATCTAAAGAGGATTCACCTTCTGCTGTTACGGTGATTGATCGTGAAACCATTCGCGCATCTGGCATTGTAGATATCCCGGAGCTATTCCGCCTAGTACCAGGCTTTTATGTGGGCAAAAATGCAGGCTTTATCTACAACTCTAATCATGTGGTCAGTTACCACGGCATGGCATCTGCCTATGCTGGCGCTATGCAGGTGCTCATTAATGGCCGCTCTGTTTACAGTCCGTTGTTTGGTGGTGTTAATTGGAGCGAATTGCCTATTACGGTGGATGATATTGACCGCATTGAAATCACTCGTGGGCCAAATGCAGCCAGCTACGGTGCCAATTCATTTTTAGGCGTGATTAGCATTATTACTAAAGATGCAAAAGATTCAACAGGTTCCTCTGTTAGGCTAACGCACGG
>JANXWL010000051.1 GCA_025351225.1 Methylotenera sp.
CGCGACGTATTAGCGCAATTAGAAGTACCAAAAGGTATGAGTATTATCGCGCGCACCGCTGGCATAGGTCGCAATGCAGAAGAATTGCAGTGGGACTTAAACTACCTGACGCAACTATGGACGGCAGTTGAAGAAGCCTCACATATTCAAGCTGGCGCGTTTTTAATCTACCAAGAAGGCAGTTTGGTGATTCGCGCCATTCGCGATTATTTTAGCGCCGATATCAACGAAATTTTAATCGATACGCCAGACGTATACGAGCAAGCTGTGCAGTTTATGAACCACGTGATGCCAGGTAATGTGGCGCGCGTGAAACTGTATCAGGATGAGGTACCTTTATTTTCGCGCTTTCAAATCGAACATCAAATTGAATCTGCCTTCTCGCGTGAAGTGCGCTTGCCTTCTGGCGGCGCGATTGTGATTGACCATACCGAGGCCTTGGTTTCGGTTGATGTTAACTCTGGCCGCAGCATTAAAGGCGCTGATATTGAACAAACAGCCTTTAACACCAACTTGGAAGCGGCTGAAGAAGTGGCGCGCCAATTGCGCTTGCGCGACCTTGGCGGCTTAGTGGTAATTGACTTTATCGACATGGAAAACCCGCGTAATCAACGCGACGTAGAAAACACCCTGCGTGACGCATTACACGCAGACCGCGCACGCGTACAAACAGGCAAAATCTCACGCTTTGGATTATTAGAGCTATCACGCCAACGCTTGCGCCCAAGCTTAGGCGAAACCAACCATGCGGCTTGTCCACGTTGCAGCGGTACTGGCCATATTCGCGGCATTGAATCTACCGCTTTGCACATTTTGCGTATCACGCAAGAAGAAGCAATGAAAGACAATAGCGCGATTATTCAAGTGCAATTGCCTGTTGAAGCTGCGACTTTCTTGCTGAATGAAAAACGTGCGGATATTCACAAAATTGAACAGCGTATGGGCGTTGAGGTGATTTTAATCCCCAATATTCACATGGAAACGCCCAATTACAATATTGTGCGCATTAAGCATGATGATGTGAATGAAGAAACCTCACAAGCCAGCTATAAAATGGTCGAGATGCCAGCTGAGACCGCTTATGTGCGCAGCCTGAATGAAGAAGCAGCGCCTAAAGCACCAGAAGCCTTGGTAAAAGGTATTACACCTGCAACATCTGCGCCGCTTGTGGCAGAACGTGCAGTAGAAAAAGTAACTACGCCAATTGCAAAATTAAGCATTTTTGGCCGCATTAAGCAATTGATTGTTGGCAAACCTGTGGTGGTTGAAGAGAAAGTCGAAGACAAAACAACACGTGAAAATGGCCGTAATAACAATGATCGCAATCGCAACAATAATCGCGACCGAAACAGTAACCAAGAGCGCAATCGTAATCGCGACCGCAACGCTAATAATCGTGATCGCAATAATACGGCTGAGCGTGGTGACAAGCCACAACAAGCACCGCGTCCACAACAGGCCGCCAATGCTAATCAACAGCCTCGCCCAGAACGTACGCCAAGGCCTGAAAGACCAGCAGCTGATAAACAAGCAGCTACAATCAAAGTAGTTGAAAATGTTGAGGCGATAGAAACGGCAGCAGTTACTAGCGCGCAAGTGGGTGTTGATGCAAATGCACCGCGTCCAGAGCGTACGGGTCGCAGTCGTCGCGGTGGTCGCAATCGCAACAAAAATCGGGACCAAAATCGTGATATAGCTCGTGGTGAACCGCGTGATCCAAATGCGGTAACACCTGCGTTTGTGCCAAATGATACAGCGGTAGATTCAACACCAATTGTGGTAAAAGCTGAAGAGCCAAAAACAGCTGCGCCAGCAAAAGCTGAAAAAGCAACAAAAGCGCCTAAGCCAAAAGCAGCACCGAAACAAAACCTGAAGCCAATTGATGTGGATAACAGTATTGAAATTGTTGCGACTAAGCTTGTTGCAGCGTCTGCTGAAGCTGTTGGTGAAGTTGCAGCTCAAGCAAAAGCTGAAAAACAGCCTAAACCAAAAGCAACAAAAAAACCTGCCGCTAAAACAGCTAAGCCTGTAAAAGCAGCAACGCCAAATAGTGGTGATTTGCAAATGGTTGAAACTAAAAGTGCGGCAAGTGTAGCTGCACCAACTTTAGATACCGCTAAGCCAAAAGCACCGCGTAAAGCACCTAACTGGAAAAAAGACGCAGATGCAGCACCAGCAGACGCGCAATTGGTAATGGTTGAGACTCAAAAATAGTAATATTTTGTAGCAATAAAAGCCCGCATTAATGTGGGCTTTTTTGTTCTGGCTATTTAATACGGCTAATCATGTCTTTAATTAAATCTGTTTTTCTATATCCATCTATAAAACTCCATCCTGTAAATACTTCCCAAAGAAATCGAGAAAAAGATTTAATAGAGTCATAGTCTCGCGTCGTTGACTCCATCCTATGAATAATCTGGGATAGATTAATTAGAAAGCTAAAAGCTTCCTCGTCATGAATATCTATGCTGTTCCTTACGAATCGTATCTCATCATTTAACAATCTAAGCTCATAAAGTATCTCATTTAGGTAGTACTCATTATCCTGAATCATATTTATCACCGCATCCCACCTGACTTGATTCTGAGTATTATTATTGCTGAAATAGCGCTTAAACTCCTGCTAATCTAGAAGCATTTCTCTATGATTATATTCTTGAGACTTGCTCAATATAAGAAATGTACCAATGCAAGATAACTTAAATTGCTTGTACTGCTTTTCTACACTTCGATAAATTCGACTTCGCCTCTGCCTTTCTGGCAAATACACAACAATGAAAAAGAATATAGCGCTAGTAACGAACCCTACACTTAATGTGTTAAGCAATGAACCATAGTCTTTATTAGGAGTTGTAAACACGCCAATAAGCAAGCAAATTAGCGTCGCGACAATCAAACCTACATTTATTTTTTTATCTGGCATTAACTATTTTTATGTCCTAATTTCGCAAATAATGCACTAGCGCAAACCCAAGCGCTGTCATCAACAAACTACCCACAACATGGCTTAAAATATGCCCCGCCGCCCAAGCATATTGTTGTTTTTGCAGAAAACTAAACGCTTCGGCTGAGAAGGCAGAAAAGGTGGTTAAGCCACCTAAAAAGCCTGTCATCACGAGTAAGCGTAAAGTATGTTGTAAAGCATCTTGCGCATGCGTGCTAGCAAAATACGCCATCGCCATGCCCATTAGCAAGCCACCACCCAAGTTGGCGACGAGTGTACCCATGGGCAAAGCACTAGCGTTTAAGGTAATGCCTAAACCCCAACGTACCCACGCGCCTATTGCCGCCCCGCCGCCAACTGCCAACCACTGCATTGAAACCAAACGCTCTGCCGCCATATGCTACGCCTTATAAACAATCTATAATGCAAATATACCATTGCCATAATAACTTTAGTGTCTTGAGAGAATAATTTGCGCGTTTTATTTGCTACATCCGAAGCTTATCCACTGATTAAAACTGGCGGCTTGGCCGACGTAAGCGGTGCGCTGCCCAAAGCCATTAGCCAGCTACCCAATTTTAGTGGCGACATCAAAATACTGCTGCCCGCCTACAGCGCCGTATTGGCTAAGCTACAATCAATACACGTTATCGCTAACATTAGCGTGCTAGGCCAAGCTTGCACCTTAATTGCTGGCAAAATGCCTGATTCTGACATGACTGTAATTGCCATTAAAAATGCAGAGTTATTTGAGCGCACTGGCGGGCCTTATAGCGATGAGAATGGTGTAGATTGGCCAGATAACCCGCTACGTTTTGGTGTGCTTTCACGTGTGGCTAGTTTGCTATGTAGCACTAGCACCCCAATAAAAGACTGGTTGCCAGACCTGATACATTGTAACGATTGGCAAACAGGATTAACGCCTGCCTACATGAAGTTATTGGATAACAGCCAAACAAAATCGATTTTTAGTATTCACAACATTGCGTTTCAAGGCTGTTTTGATGCAAACTGGATTGAACAACTGGATCTGCCTGCGGCACATTTTCAAATGAACGGGTTTGAGTACTTTAAGCAGCTTTCATTTTTAAAAGCTGGGCTTTTTTATGCAGATCAACTCTGCACTGTTAGCCCTACTTATGCGCAAGAGATTCAAACTACGCAATTTGGATTTGGTTTAGAAGGTTTATTACAAACAAGAACTGCCGATTTAACAGGCATTGTAAACGGCATTGACGCACAAGAATGGAACCCCGCAACCGATGTACATTTGCCCAAACACTATAGCAATGCTCGCATCACGGGCAAGCACACCGTTAAGCACGCGCTGCAACAGCAACTGGGCTTAACTATTGATGCCAATTCACCATTATTGGGGGTTGTAAGCCGTTTAACGCATCAAAAAGGTTTGGATTTGTTACCCGATATTATGCCTAAACTAGTGGAGGCAGGTTGCCAGTTTGCCATTTTAGGTAGCGGTGAAAAAAAATTAGAAGCCAGTTTTAATGCCCTAGCAGAGCGTTACCCCGAACAAATCAGCATGAATACGGGTTATCACGAACATTTATCACACAATATTATGGCGGGCAGCGACTTATTTATTATGCCATCACGCTTTGAACCCTGCGGCTTAAACCAGTTATACGGATTGGCTTATGGCACGCCGCCAGTGGTTACGGCAACGGGTGGGCTGGCTGATTCAGTGTGTGATACGACAGATTTATCACTAAAAAACAACATTGCCACTGGTTTTGTGGTAAAAAGTGTCACTAGCGCGTCACTATTGGTCACAATTCGACATGCTATTACGGTTTGGCAAGATAAAAAAACTTGGCGAAAAATTCAGAAAAATGGCATGACGCGGGATATTAGCTG
The DNA here is from genome assembly GCA_025351225.1 of Methylotenera sp. GTDB lineage: Bacteria > Pseudomonadota > Gammaproteobacteria > Burkholderiales > Methylophilaceae > Methylotenera_A. Next base: position 4,820 of record JANXWL010000051.1, read on the forward strand.
GGCTTCTAGCGCAAATGCGTATTTAGATTGTTATAAAAAAGCGATTGAAAGGGAGTTGGCATAGCTGTTGCTTGATATTAATTAAGCTCTCCAAAGCTAATGACTCCTCCCTAGGGGCGTAACACATAAAAGATGTTGCGCCTCTTTTTTTATCTAAAATTCGGCTTGTTTAACCATAACGACTCGTTCGACAATCATTACTTAACAATAAAATGCTCGCGATAATACTTAAGCTCATCAATTGACTCATAAATATCAGCCAAGGCTTCGTGGCGGCTGGCTTTTTTAAAGCCCGAATAAATTTCTGGCTTCCAACGTCGCGCTAGCTCTTTAAATACACTAACATCTAAGTTTCTATAGTGAAAATAACTTTCTAAATCAGGCATATAGCGCGCCATAAAGCGTCTGTCCTGGCAAATAGAGTTACCACACATGGGTGACTTTCCTGTTGGCACATATTGCTTTAAAAACGCAATCATTTGCTCGGTTGCTGCTTGCTCATCTAGCGTTGACGCTTTTACTTTGTCAATCAAACCGCTACGTTTATGCGTGCCTTGATTCCAAGCATCCATACCATCTAGCACCGCATCACTTTGATGAATAACCAATACGGGCGATTCACCTAGCACGTTTAAATTGGCATCGGTAACCACCGCAGCAAGCTCTAAAATGCGGTCCGAGTCTGGCAGCAAGCCGCTCATTTCCATATCTAGCCAAATTAAATTATTGTTATTTTCGTTGTTGTTAGCAGCATTCATCATGATTTCCATTAAAATAGCGTAAAAAAGTATTGCGAGTGAACCAAAGCCGCGCACATGCTTCAGAATAGCACTGGTTTACAATACTAATATTTTAGCTTATTTTGGTTTAACTTAATTTAGAAAGCGCATGTTTTTAAAAACTTATGGCATCAACATTAACACTTACTTTTATTGCGTTATTGATTTTAACTACATTAATACGCCTTTGGCTAGGCTCGCGGCAAATTAGGCATGTGCAAGCTAATCGCGCACAAGTACCCACTGCTTTTGCTGATAATATTTCACTTGAAGCCCACCAAAAAGCAGCTGATTATTCATCTGCTAAAACACGATTAGTATTGGTTGAGGTTGTTGTGCAAGCCTTATTATTATTGGCTTTTACCTTAGGCGGCGGCTTGCAGTGGCTGGATGACGCTTGGCGCAACGTACTACAAAACCATGAAATTATTCGCGGTGCATTGGTGATTTGTAGCGCGATGCTTATTAGCGCATTAATCGATATTCCATTTGAATACTACAAAACCTTTACTGTGGACGAACGATTTGGGTTTAACAAAATGACTAAAGCTATGTTCTTTGGAGACTTAGTGAAGCACAGCTTGGTTGGATTAGCGCTTGGCGCGCCCATTTTATTTGCGGCGTTATGGTTAATGCAAGGCGCGGGTCAATATTGGTGGTTTTACTTATGGGTGGTGTGGAGCGCATTTAATATTATCATGTTAGCGGTTTACCCAACTTTTATCGCCCCGCTATTTAACAAATTTACACCACTGGCCGACGAAAACTTGAAATCGCGTATTGAGGCTTTATTAGTTAAATGTGGCTTCAAATCGCAAGGCTTATTTGTAATGGATGGCTCTGCACGTAGCAGTCACGGTAATGCTTATTTCACAGGCTTTGGCAGTAGCAAACGTGTGGTGTTTTTTGACACCTTGCTTAGCCGTTTAAATACCGAAGAAATTGAAGCCGTACTAGCACATGAGCTTGGCCACTTTAAACATCACCATGTGATTAAACGTATTGTAATGCTGTTTGCGATGAGCTTTTTTGGCCTAGCTTTATTAGGCTGGTTAATTAACGAAGCTTGGTTTTACAACGGGTTGGGTGTTACTACGCCTAGCAACCACATGGCGTTGATTCTGTTTTTGCTGGTTTCGCCTGTATTTATGTTTTTGTTGCGCCCACTGATGGCCAGCTACTCGCGCAAAAACGAGTTTGAGGCTGATGATTACGCGGCCAAGCACGCTAATGCTAATCACTTAGTTGAGGCACTAGTTAAGCTTTATCGTGATAACGCCTCTACGCTCACACCAGACCCGCTTCACTCGGCATTTTATGATTCGCACCCGCCTGCTAGCATTCGCATTTCTAAATTAGCGGCGTATACTAATTAATGGTTACTCACTAAAAAGTGGTGAATGTCATGACTAAATTAGTTTTGTATCTATCATGCTGGCTGTTATGTACGCTTAACCTTAATGCTGACGCGAACGAGCTATTTGCCAAGGCAGATACAGCGGCGGGTAAAGCTTTACATGAAAAAAACTGCATTTCGTGCCACGCCTCTAGTTATGGTGGCGACGGATCTGGTATTTATACGCGCGAATATGCAAAAGTTAAAACTAGCAAAGGTTTGATTGCGCAAGTGCGTAATTGCAACACTATGATAGGCCTAAAGTGGTTTGAAGAAGAAGAATTGAACGTGGCAGCGTACCTTAACAAAATCTACTATAAATTCGACCAATAAATGCAAATTTTACAATGTTAGGCTTGGTGGTTGCCGCTTACGGCAAGCGTTACGAGGTTGAGATTTGCGATGTTGAGCTCAACAACAAACAGCGCATTAGCTGCGTTACGCGTGGCAAGAAAACCGATTTAGCTTGTGGTGACATTGTCACTATCAAACTCACCGATAAAGCTGAAGGCGTTGTAGAATCTAGCCAGCCACGCAAATCTCTGCTCTACCGCAGCAATGTCATTAAAAGCAAAACATTGGCGTCTAATGTTACGCAGATTATTATTGTGCTAGCTACCCAACCCAGCTTTTACGAGGCTTTGCTCAATCGCTGCTTGGTGGCGGCAGAAGCTGCACAGATTAAGCCTTTAATCGTACTTAATAAATGTGATTTGGGCGATGCCGATGATGCAAAAAATAAACTTAAATTGTATCAAAATTTAGGCTACCAAGTGCTACATTTATCGGCTAAGCAAGATATTGCAGCCTTGCGACCTTATTTAGCCCAGCACCAAAGCGTATTAGTAGGCCAATCGGGTATGGGTAAATCTACTATTATTAATGCGCTACTGCCCGACCAAAATGTGCGTACGCAAATGATGAGCGAAGCACTAGATAGCGGCAAACACACCACTACAGCTGCACACTTATACCACTTGGATGATAGCAGTAGCTTAATTGATTCGCCTGGTTTGCAAGAGTTTGGTTTAAATCACTTATCACAACAAGATTTAGAGTTGGCATTTATAGAATTTAGACCCTATTTAGGCAATTGCCGCTTTAACAATTGCAAGCATAGCCACGAACCCGATTGCGCGGTGATTAATGCCGTTTCAATTGGTAAAATTAGTGCGAATCGACTTGCAATTTATCAAGCCATTTCGATAGAGTTAATGCATAATCTGCAACAATAAATTGTTTCATAGAAATGATTATGTATTCAATGAAACGCTTCACTTTGTAGTTGATTTGACCTAATATCCACTCTGCTTAATATTTTTCTAGTTTTTGTTAATATTGATTACGTAATTGAATAGCATTTACTATGGGCGACATCAAAAAAGAATTAGTTGAAGTTTCTAGGCTTTCACTCGGTATGTATATAACCGATTTGGATAGGCCTTGGGAAGGCACGCCCTTTATGTTGCAGGGTTTTTTGCTGGAGGATGAAGCCGACCTAGAAAAAATAGTTGCGCTTTGCCAGCATGTCTATATCGATCGCACTAAATCGATTGCCAACCACTTTGTAGCACCGCAAAAGTTAGATGTAAAAATTAAGCGTGAAGGTGCAGTAATACGCATTAAAAATCCTGTTGTCACATCTGGCAGCAGTAATAGCACGTCCAACACCACAAAAAGTAACACTCAGTTTACAGAAAAAACTTCTTTTATCGATATATTGCGTGAGCTAAAACACTATCAAGCACCGCAAAATGCTGCGCGAAATACACAAGATGGTATGATATATAACATGCAGCATAGCGGCAATAATGTCGCTCAAGAGGCTACCGCTTACCAAGCTAAACCTGCAGTAGACTCTCAGTCAATCGCCAAACAGCTTGCAGATGATGTAGGTGGCTTTTTAGGTGGTTTGTTTAGAAGGCGTCAAAAACTAAGTACATCAATCGATAAAAACCAAAAAGATGATAACTCACGTGATGTTGATGATGATGGTTATAGAGTCACTATTTATGAAGAAGAAGCACCAGTCGAGAAGGAAATCGCGGCAATTTTTCCTATTTATGAGCAATCGCAAATTGCCACTCGTGCTATTTTTGATACAGTAGCTAATAACCATGACCTTGATCTAACTGCGGTAAGCGAGGTATTAGATAGCATGGTAGACAGCATTGGGCGCTCTCCAGATGCTTTGTTATGGCTGGCTAAACTTAAAAAAACCGATGATTACGCCTATAACCATGCATTAAATGTATCGATTACCTTAATGGCTTTTGGTAATTTTTTAGCGCTTTCAAAACAACAAATTAAAGAGATCGGCTTGGCTGGGCTGATGCAAGATATTGGTAAAGTAAAAGTGTCGTCTGATATTTTATTAAAAGAAGGCAAGCTCACGCGCGAAGAGTTTGAATACGCAAAAAAACATGTGGATGAAAGCTTAAAAATATTAGAAAAAACACCCGATATCCCCAATAGTGTGATTTTTTTAGTTGCACAACACCACGAAAGAATTGACGGCAGCGGGTACCCATACCAATTAAATGGTAAGCAAATTGGAATACCCTCGCAAATTGCTGGCTTAATAGATACTTATTGCGCCATTACTAGCCACAAACCTTATGCAAAAGGTGTTTTTCATCAACAAGCTTTAGATGAAATGCACCGACTTGCAGGTAAGCAATTTAGTAGCGAGCTTATTGATCAACTAGTGCAATTTATGGGTATGTATCCTGTTAGCTCACTAGTGGAACTTAATACAGGCGAAGTTGGCGTTGTGGTGCAACAAAACCAAGTAAGAAGAATGTTGCCACGCCTGCTGCTGCTGCTAGACCATAATAAAGATCGTTACGCATCACCTGTTATATTGAACTTGCTCAATAGCCCAAAAGCCCCTTCTGGCGAGCCTTACAAAATTGTTAAAAGCTTAGCTCCCGATAGTTACGGTTTAGACCCAAACGACTTTTATGCCTAAGAACTTAGGTATCTGACGTTATCGTTAGCTGAGCTAGCGTATAAAATTTCAATTAGACTATAATTTTTGTTCAGCTATCAGATTAAAATACAAGCTGGCTAACGTTTAAGCTCAAACTACGCCTGTATAATTAAAACATATGTCATTTAAACAATCCACAGAACAACCTATACTAGCAGCCACAACTCAAGAGGTTGAATTAATTTATACAGAACAACAGCTTATAGAAAAACTAAACACACAAACCCTTAAGCCAAGCCTTGTGCTTTTTACGCTTAAAGTGAACAAAAAACTGCTTGCACGCGCAGAGCAGCCTACTCCAACGAACACTTTTTTATTGGAACTGGAATTTTTACTTAAAAATTGGCTTTCAAGCAGCAATTTTAAAGAATTTACTACCCAAATTAATCAATTGATTTTTTTATGGCTCAATGCTATTCAAGATGGGGCAAGCACACAAACCATACTGCGCTATCTTAGTTGTTTTGAATTAAAATCAATTTGGGGTGCTAATCAATCGTTTAAAATTCATTGTTTTTTATATGATTTACTGGCTGAAACTACGCAAAAACATCAACAATTGCAGCTTGATTATGTGTTAAATTTTGATGCCAATACTCAGCTGCGTCAATCAAGTCAACTCTTACTAAGCTTAGAAGACATTGTAAAAAATAGTGATGAAAATCAGATTATTAGTGTGTTTTCTATTCATTTTCAGGTTGCGAAAAACAACCCGATCTTTTCGCATATTATTGCAATTAATTTAAGTAAAAAAATTACCTCTATTTTACTGCATCATATTCCAACCGATACAACACTTTACTACAGTGGTAACTTGCAGTTTGACCTTTTAATTCCCAATATAAAAAGTAAAGTTCAGCTCAATCTACTAGCTGCCAAATTAAGTCGAGCATTTGAAGAGTTAATTTTTATTGGTAATCAATCGATTTTAGTTACGCCATTTATAGGGTGTGCACTGTTCGATCACAGCTCGCAACAATTACAAGATATTTTAGCCCGCGCTAACCTTGCATTAGAAAGTGCTCTCGTTAGTAAGCAAAACTTAGTCATGTACTCCGAAGCCTTGCAAACAGAACTCTCTCAGCGAAATCAATTAGAAAAAAGAGTATTAGATGCATTTTCTAGCGATAGTTTAACGCTATTTTTTCAGCCAATTGTCGATTTAAAAACCACTACTTGTGTAGGTGCTGAGCTGTTACTGCGCTGGTCAGAAAGTGCTGGGCCAAGCGTTTATCCAAGCTTAACTGTTGAAATTTTAAATAAAGTGGGCAAAGGCAAGTTATTTACGCGCTGGTTAGTTAATTCAGCTTGTCGCTACGCAAGTGAGCTATTGCAAGAACATCAATTAAAAGTCTACCTAACGCTTAACTTGCGCGCTGAAGATTTATACGATGTAGAGCTGCCGCATATGCTGGCACAAGCCCTAGCATTGTGGGCTATAAAGCCTTCAGATATTATTCTTGAAGTAACCGAAGATGGTATTTTAGAGCTGAATGAAACCACCAGTAGCGTGATTAAACAATTGGCGGATAGCGGCTTTAGGCTTGCTTTGGACGACTTTGGTACTGGCTTTTCGTCATTATCAAGATTACGTACCATGCCCATCGATCTTATTAAAATCGATCAATCATTTGTGCGTAACATTCAACATTCAAAAGATGATTTAGAAATTGTGAAATCTATTGCCTTGCTGGCAAACAGCTTGGGCAAAGAGGTATTGGCAGAAGGCGTGGAAGATAAAGATTGCTTGGATATCATTAAAAAATTGGATATCCATAAATGCCAAGGTTATTACTTTGCAAAACCGATGCCATTTGAGCAATTTATTGCGTGGGCAAAACAACACGGCGCCTAGTCGCTAACGCTTTTCCTTCAACACAGCTACTACTGCAGCACGCATGGCCTGCTATAATAGGCGCATGCAAATTACCACACGTTTAGAATTTGATGCTGGGCATCGCATTCCCAACCACAAAAGCCAATGCCGCAACCTGCATGGCCACCGCTACTCTCTAGAAATCACGCTTTCTGGCGACATCATTGCTGCGGAAAATGCCAGTGAAACAGGCATGGTGATGGATTTTTCTGACGTTAAACGCATTGCTCGCGAAAGCGTTGTAGACGTGTGGGATCACGCATTTTTGGTGTTTAAAGACGATAAAGTCGTGTTGGATTTTTTAAACACTTTGCCAAATCACAAAACTGTTGTATTTCCCACAGTACCAACTGCAGAAAACATGGCAGCTGAGGCATTTGAAATACTCAAAAGTGAATACAAAGACACTTACGGTAATCATCTGAAATTAGAGCGCGTACGGCTTTATGAAACGCCCAATAGCTGGGCCGATGCGCTAGGCTAAACTTCTAAAGTAATCAAAGTATTAAGCTTTTCATCACCTGCTGCAAACCTTGCTGCCAAGTTGGCAACTCTACATCAAACACTTGTTTTAACTTAGCGTTATTTAATCGTGAATTAGCTGGGCGCGCTGCTGGAGTCGGGTAATCGGCAGTGGTAATCGCCACGATATTTTCTGCGCTGGTCTTTAATACTGGCCAATGTTTTCTTAACATTAACGCATTGTATTCATTTACAATTTCACAACTAAAGCCGTGCCAAGAGGTTTCGCCAGTATTGGTAAAATGGATAATTCCTGATTGATCTTGTTGAGCAGGTTGCCAAACATTCACTAATTGCAGAGTGGCATCGGCAATGCTTTTGCTGCTGGTTGGTGCACCCATTTGGTCGCCCACAATGCGCAGGCTGCCACGCTCTGCCGCCAAGCGTAATATCGTTTTTAAGAAGTTTTTACCATAAGCACCGTACACCCAACTAGTGCGTAAAATTAAATGCGGCAAACCCACTGCGCGAATGGCCTCCTCACCAGCCAATTTGCTTTTACCATAAATACTGACAGGATTAATCTCGTCTGTTTCAAGATAAGGTTTTATTTTCGTGCCATCGTACACATAATCAGTCGAAAAATGAATCAAGCCAGCATTTAGTCGTGCAGCCTCCTCCGCCAATATCTGAGCAGCTGTAGCGTTAATGGCAAAAGCCAACTCAGGCTCGCTTTCGGCTTTATCAACCGCTGTATAGGCAGCAGGATTAATGATTAAATTAGGTTTAATTTCTCGCACAACGCGGCGAATATCATCCACTTTTGTTAAATCTAGCTGTTCGCGCGATAAAGCAACAAGCTCATATTCTGCCAGTGTGGTTTTTAAGGCATGACCAACTTGGCCATTTACGCCCGTGAGTAGAATTTTTTGCATCAATTTACTTAATCAAACTTTTTAGCGTCTTGCAGGCTGAAACCTTGCTGATCTTTACCAGATAATATTGGTGCGCCTTGCAGCGGCCATTCTACGCCTACAGTAGCATCATCCCATTTTAGGCAGCACTCATGCTGTGGCGCATAAAAATCGGTGGTTTTATACAAGAACTCGGCCGTATCAGATAACACCAAAAAACCATGCGCAAAACCAGGTGGCACCCACATTTGGCGCTTGTTTTCAGCCGAGAGTCGCGTACCTTCCCATTGTCCAAACGTTGGCGATGAAGCGCGCATATCTACAGCCACATCAAACACCACGCCCTGTGTTACGCGCACCAATTTACCTTGCGCTTTCTCTATTTGATAATGTAAGCCTCTTAGCACATTTTTAGCGGATTTTGAGTGATTATCTTGCACAAAATGGATATCTAAATTAGCAGCTTCTAAAAACTGTTGTTGGTTAAAACTTTCAAAGAAAAAACCTCGCTCATCACCAAATACTTTAGGCTCAAAAATCAATACTTCTGGGATTGTGGTGCGAATCACATTCATTAAAACACCTGTTCAGTTAGCACTTGTTTTAGATAAGCACCATAGCCATTTTTGGCATATTTATTGGCCATCGCTTCTAATTGTGTCGCGTTAATAAAGCCCATACGGTAGGCAATTTCCTCTGGGCAGGCAATTTTCAGCCCTTGGCGTTTTTCGATAGTTTGAATGAATGAGCCAGCTTCAATTAATGAGTCGTGCGTGCCCGTATCTAACCATGCCATGCCACGTCCCATTACCTCTACTTGTAAATCATCCCACTCTAAATATTGGCGATTCACATCGGTAATTTCTAATTCACCACGTGCCGATGGTTTCATATTTTTAGCGATATCTACCACGCGATTATCATAAAAATAAAGCCCTGTTACCGCATAGCGCGATTTTGGTTTTGTCGGCTTTTCTTCTAAGCTAATGGCCTGGCCTGCGGCGTTAAACTCCACCACGCCATAACGTTCAGGATCGTGTACAGGATAAGCAAAAACCGTTGCACCGTTGGTACGCTGAGCGGCTTTTTGCGCCATTTGTGCTAGCTCGTGACCATAAAAAATATTATCGCCAAGCACTAGCGCACACGGGTCTTTGCCAATAAATTGCTCGCCAATAATAAAGGCTTGCGCAAGGCCATCTGGAGAAGGTTGTACTGCGTAGCTAATCTCCATACCCCATTGCGTGCCATCGCCAAGCAGCTCTTTAAAGCGCGGTGTATCTTGCGGCGTTGAGATAATCAATACTTCACGAATGCCAGCTAACATTAAGGCCGACAGCGGATAATAAATCATCGGCTTATCGTAAACAGGCAAAAGCTGCTTAGAAACCACTTGCGTTGCAGGATACAAGCGCGTGCCAGAACCCCCTGCTAATACAATGCCTTTCATGCTAGCTCCTCGCCACGTTCTTGATAATTGGTATTGACCCAGTTTTTATATTCGCCACTGGTTATATTATTCACCCATTCTTGATGCGCCAAATACCATTTAACGGTTTTTTGTATGCCAGTTTCAAAGGTTTCGGCTGGCTTCCAGCCAAGTTCGCGCTCAATCTTGCTAGCATCAATCGCATAGCGTTGATCGTGGCCTGGTCTATCAGTAACAAAAGTAATTTGATCGCGATAACTGCCCGATTGTTTTGGTTTTTCTTGATCTAAAATATCGCAAAGTGCATGCACAACTTCAATATTGGCTTTTTCATTCCAACCGCCAATGTTATACACTTCACCCACTTTACCCACCTCTAACACGCGGCGTATTGCACTGCAGTGATCTTCAACGTACAACCAATCACGAATTTGCTGACCATTGCCATAAATGGGTAGTGGTTTGCCATTAAGCGCATTATGAATGACCAACGGAATGAGTTTTTCTGGGAAGTGATACGGACCGTAATTGTTTGAGCAATTTGTCGTCAATACTGGCAGACCATAGGTGTGATAATAAGCGCGAACCAAATGGTCAGAAGCCGCTTTAGAGGCTGAATATGGGCTATTTGGCTCATAGGCTTTAGTCTCAGTAAAGGCATGGTCAGTCGCACTTAAAGAGCCATATACTTCATCTGTTGAAACATGCAAAAACCTAAACTTTGCTTTATATTCATCGCCCAAATCGCTCCAATAAGCGCGCGCAGCCTCCAGCAAATTAAAAGTACCAACGATATTAGTTTGAATAAACTCACCAGGCGCATGAATCGAGCGATCGACATGACTTTCTGCAGCAAAGTTAATAATGGCGCAAGGCTGATGCTGTTTCAATAAATCGTCAATTAATGCGCTATCAGCAATGTCGCCATGCACAAAAATATGCTGCGGATTATGTTGAATATCGGTCAAATTAGCCAAGTTGCCTGCATAAGTGAGCTTATCTAAGTTAATAACTTGACCGAGATTACCTTTTACCCAAGCATTAACAAAATTACTACCAATAAAACCTGCACCGCCTGTGACGATAATGCAATTATTCATTTTTACCCTTTTTTCTTTTAATTTTATTAGAAAGTTGCTTTTGCTAACGATTACTTTTGTTAGTGCGACTTTTGTTCTATTTAACTCATTACCAAGTTTTTGCGCCCGCTTTTTCTAAGCTTTTTACATATTCGGCATGCGCTTCAAGCTCTACTTCACTCGCATTTGATATTTTCAAATGTCGCTCGCCAGCGGCTACCAATTGTTGCGTATTAACAGCTTGCGTTTGGCCTAAGTCCATCATCAAGCTATCTTGCCCACGCGTCATCGCCATATACACTTCAGCCAGCAACTCCGCATCCAGCAAGGCGCCATGCAATGTGCGCCTAGAGTTATCAATGCCAAAATGGCGGCACAACGCATCTAAATTATTACGCTGGCCTGGCCGTGAGTCTTTAGCCATTTTAAGCGTATCAACGATTTTACCGCAAACTGTTTCAATTGGCTGTAGCCCGATACGACCAAGCTCGCTATTTAAAAATCCCACATCAAATGGCGCATTATGGATAATCAATTCAGCATTGTTTACGAAGGCGATTAAATCTTGCGCAACGCTTCCAAATAGCGGCTTATCTTGCAAAAACTCCAGCGTAATGCCATGCACCTCTTGCGCGGCGGGGTCTATTTCACGCTCTGGGTTTAAATACACATGAAAGTGATTTTTGGTTGGGCGGCGATTAATCATCTCAACCGCAGCAATCTCAATAATGCGATGGCCGTGCGCGGGGTACAAGCCTGTGGTTTCGGTATCTAAAAATATTTGGCGCATACGCATACTTTCATTTTAATGCTTTCTACTATATAACTTATAAAAATGCCACAACGCCTTCATTGGCAAGCGCATCGGCACGCTCATTACCTACATTGCCAGCATGACCTTTCACCCAAATCCACTCTATTTTATGTTGATTCGCCAATACATCTAAAATTTTCCACAAATCATCATTTTTAACAGGTTTTTTATCGGCCGTGCGCCAATTTCGGGCTTTCCAGCCAATTATCCACTCACTAATGCCTTTTTGCACATACGCCGAATCGGTATACAGCTTAACCGTGCAAGGTCGTTTAAGCGCCTCTAGTGCGCGAATAACCGCGGTCAACTCCATGCGATTATTGGTGGTGAGCTGCTCGCCACCACACAGTGATTTTTCTTTGCCGTCATATTGCATCCACGCGCCCCAGCCGCCAGGGCCTGGGTTGCCTTTGCAAGCGCCGTCGGCGTAAATCTCAACTAGGGTTTTTATTAGGTCTACAGAACTCATTGTTTATCTTGTTTCGTTTTTTGTTGTGTGGGTTTAGATTTTGGGTTGCTGCTCACCGATAGTGCTGATTTTAATGCATTTTTTTTCCAATTGGGTTTAAGCATAGTTATATTCACTACACGTTTTTTGGCTACAATAAAATACACGCCGCCTAACATTGGCCACCACTTATTACCCAGCTTATCCACAAAGTGAAAACGCCTTAACCATTGTTCGTCGTTAATCGGTGGCTCGTAAGCATCCATGCTACCGCTCACGTACTCTAGGCCTAGCAAAGCCAGCCAATCTTTAATGCGCGATAGTGTAAAAAAATGGCCTTGCCAAGGGTAATTTTCACCCTGCGCGCAATGCTTATTATTGCTTAGCGCTTGTTTGGCGCCCCAAGCACTAATTGGATTAAAACCCGTTAAAATTAAATGGCCTTCTGGCACTAGTACACGCTCGGCTTCGCGCAAAGTTTGGTGTGGGTTACGGCTAAACTCCAGCACATGCGGCAAGCACACTAAATCGATGCAACTCTCGGCAAATGGCAGATAGTCGCTTTCGCAAAGTGTATCGCCCTCGCGATTACCCACATGCAGCAAGTGCGGAATGCGCGAGTTTTTCAGCGCATCCATACTCAGCATACCCATTTGCAGCGCGTTAAAGCCAAAAATGTCGCCCACTACCGCATCAAACATGGCCTGCTCGCGCGCAAGCAAATATTGCCCAAGCGTACTTGTTAGCCAAGCGTGTTGAGACTCTCCACCATTTTGGCCCCAAATTTGCACAATTTTATTTTGTTGCATTAGGCCGTAAACAAAACTACCATAAAAACATGCTCAACATTATTCCTATCCCCGCATTTAACGACAATTATATATGGCTTTTGCATAACAATCTGCATGCAGTTGTTGTAGATCCTGGTGACGCAGCGCCTGTAATTGCTACACTTAAAAAACTTAAACTTAAATTAGCCGCTATTTTAATTACCCATCACCATAGTGACCATATTGACGGTGTTGCCGCATTATTAGCGCATCTTGCATCAACAAATCAAGCTGTGCCTGTTTATGCGCCGCAATATGAAAAATTTCCATTTAAACACAGTAAATTGGCCGAAGGTGATGTCGTTGATTTGCATGAAATCAGCCAAAAATTTAATATAATGTGGCTGCCAGGCCACACTTTAGGACATATTGCTTATGTAAATGACAGCTATTTGTTTTGTGGCGACACCTTATTTGGCGCAGGTTGTGGCAGGCTTTTTGAAGGAACACCCACGCAAATGCTGGCTTCATTAACGCGTTTAAAGACCTTAAAACCCAGCACAAAAGTATTTTGCACACATGAATACACGGCTAAAAATATTGCATTTGCACTCACGATAGAGCCTGAAAACAAAAACTTAATCGATAGAAAACAACAAGTTACAACTTTACGAGAGCAACTAACACCCAGCCTACCCAGCACTATAGAATTAGAGCTAAAGACCAATCCATTTTTGCGTTGTACTCAGCCCGCAATTATCAAAAACTCTGGCGCAACTCACACCAACGAACTCGCTGTTTTTACCGCACTTAGAAACTTAAGAAATCATTATTAATCATCTACCTATCATTATGTTATAAGGTAGAACTTTTACTTGACTATTACATTTTGCGTGGCTAAGATGCAATTGATGATTTTGCAGGATAACATTTTGAACCATTTTAAAGCACCAACTATTTCCTTAACAATTAAGCCACTCACGCATGTGGCTAAACCAGCGCTGTTTCTCGTAAAGCCAACAATGCAGCTAGCGCTTAGCTTTTTTAGTTTGCTTTTATGTATTTGCTTATTGCACTCCACCCACGCTGCAGCCGAAACTAATGTTTCTGACGTTGAAATTATAATTAGCGATGAACCCGTCAGCGGCGATTTGGTTGGTGACCCAGTACAAGACTTTATATCTAAAAGTGATACTAACGATACGGAAGAGGATTTGTGGGGTCGTATTCGCGATGGTTATGGCATCCCAGATGTTGAATCGGCCTACGCAACCAAACATGAAGCTTGGTACGCCTCGCGCCCGGATTATGTAAAACGTATGGTTGAACGCAGCCAACGCTATCTATTTCACATTGTAGAAGAAGTACAAAAACGCAATATGCCAACTGAAATTGCGCTATTGCCAATGATAGAAAGCGCGTTTAACCCTCAAGCTAACTCTACCAGCAAAGCTTCTGGTATTTGGCAGTTTATTCCGTCTACTGGCAAAAATTTTGGCTTAAAACAAAACTGGTGGGTAGATAACCGTCGTGACGTGACTGCAGCCACTAACGCTGCGTTAGATTACTTACAAAAACTGCATGGCATGTTTGGTACTTGGGATCTTGCACTTGCTGCCTATAATGCGGGCGAAGGCACGGTGCAGCGCGCCATTGATAAAAATCGTCGCCAAGGTTTGCCTACTGACTACCAAAACTTGAGCTTGCCTGAAGAAACTAGAAATTATGTACCAAAATTGCAAGCCATTAAAAACATTATTACCGATCCTGAAAAATTTGGCTTAAAAATTGGCTCTATTCCCAATCGCCCTTACTTTGCACGTGTAACTACGCCTAAACAAATTGATGCCAAATTAGCTGCTCAACTGGCTGAAGTTTCTTACGACGAATTTATCTCTCTCAACCCTAGTTACAACCGCCCTGTGATTACGTCGCAAGGTGAGAAAACGCAGCTACTACTACCTGTATGGGCGGCAGAGCGCTTTGCCGATAATCTTGCCAATTACGATAAACCGCTAACTAGCTGGCAAACTTACAATGCCAAACGTGGCGAGCGCATGGATAATATCGCAAGAAAATTCGGCTTAAACGTAAGTCAATTGCGAGATGTAAATAGCATGTCAGCATCTAATAAATTACGTAACTCACAAACCATGCTCGTGCCAGCGGTATACAACGGTAAGCCTTTGAGTAATCCTGATGAAATTCGATCAGACAGTATTAATGTGGCGGAGATGGAAAATAATAATCATATTGACCAAAGCAGTGAACCAAGTGCAAGTCGTCCCGTCATACACAGAGTTAAAAATGGCGAAACTTTACAAAGCTTAGCCAGCAAATACGGTACTAGTGCTAGAAATTTGATGAGAATTAATCATCTTAAAAGTGCAAAACTTAAAGCTGGACAATCGTTAACAATGAATGCCGTTGCATCAGGCAGCAGCGGACTTAAAAGGGCAAGCTATAAAACAAATAGCCATGTAAAATCTAGTAGCATTAAAGTTAAAAGCAGTCATGCACATAGTAAATTAAGCACCAAGAAATCAGGCGCGTCTAAACACATTAGTGCCAAGGTGCATCACCGACTAAAATAAAGACCTATGAAATACTTTGCATTTCTAAACAAACAATTAACAAACAGAAATGCTAAAGCTAGCAGTATTTTTTTATTAATTTTTCTAGTCACTGCGTGCGGGCAACAAACGCAACAAATCAGCACGCAAAGTCTCAGCAAAACCTACCCAACCCAACCTGGCGGAACATTGATAGATGCGATGCTGGGCGAGCCTTCTGGGCTTATTTCAATGATTGCGGGCGAATCGGCATCTTCTGCAATATCTTCTAATATTTTTAATAAACTACTTAAATACGATAAAAATTTAGATTTGACAGGAGAATTGGCCGAAAGCTGGCATGTATCAACTGACCAAAAAACCATCACATTTAAGCTCAAACCAAACCTAAAATGGGCAGACGGTAAACCGCTAACTAGTGCAGATGTGTTGTGGACTTGGCACGCAGTGATTGATGACAAAACTGGTAGCCCGTATGCATCTGATTTTCAGCTAGTAAGGAGCGCGCAAGCACCCGATGCGCTGACTTTTAGCGTAACTTATAGCGAAGCCTACGCACCAGCGCTTGATAGCTGGGCTGGCTTACAGGTGCTACCAAAGCATTTACTAGAAAACCAAGATTTGCACACCACAGCATTTGCACGCAAACCGGTTGGCAGTAGCTATTATCAACTTGATAGCTGGAATACTGGCGAAAACATTAAGTTATCGCGCAATCCGTCGTCGGTATTGGGTCAAGTCAATATTGACCATCTAGTTTCACGCATGATTCCCGATACCTCAGCCCAGTTTTTAGAGCTAATGGCAGGTAATCTCGATAGTATGAGCCTAGATCCAACACAGTTCTCACGTATTGTACCTGCGCGGCCTAAGCTGAATAAAACACTTAATTTGTACAAAGAGCTTGGCAATAGTTATACCTATATGGGCTTTAATCTAAAACATAAACCATTTGATGATGTGCGCGTGCGTAAGGCCATTAATTATGCTATCAACAAGCAAGAAATTATTGATGGTGTTTATTTGGGCTTGGGCATTAACATTGCATCGCCCTACAAGCCAGGCACGCGTTGGAGCAACCCAGATTTGCAGCCCTACCCTTACGATCCTGCAAAAGCCAGAGCTTTGCTTAAAGAAGCAGGTTTTATAGCCAACAGTAATGGCATTTTAGAGCGCGATGGCAAACCGCTAAGCTTTGAAATTATTACCAATCAAAATAAAGAACGTGAAAAATCAGCTGTGCTGATTCAGCGGCGTTTAAAAGATGTCGGTATTGATGTAAAAATTCGCGCCATTGAATGGGCCAGCTTTATTAGTCGCTTTATTAAAACAGGCGATTTTGATGTGGTGGTGCTTGGCTGGAGCTTAGGCCTAGACCCAGATCAATACAATATTTGGCACTCCAGCCAGCAAGGCGGCGATAAATTTAACTTTATTGGTTATCACAATGCAACCGTAGATAAACTGCTGGAACAAGGCCGTGTAGAGCTTAACCCTGATAAACGCCAAAAAATTTACCATGAGTTTGCAAAAGTGTTACTAGAAGATAGCCCCGTTATTTATTTATCTGCAGGTTATGGTTTAAGCGCAATTCACAAGCGTGTAAAGGGCATTATCGACCCGATTCCAGCTGCAGGTGTTGGCTTTGAATCTGAAAAATGGTTTATACCTGAGCCGCTACGCAGAAACGAAATGAACGCAAACTAATATGCTTAACTATATTATAAAACGCACGCTATGGATGATTCCATTACTAATTGGGATCAGCTTAATTTCATTTTTTATCATGCACTTAGCGCCTGGTGATATCACCAATAACGAGGCTTCGTTTAACCCCAAAACCAGCGCAGAATCACGCCAAAAATTGCGTGAGCTTTACAATTTAGATAAACCTGTGATTGTGCAATACGGTTTATGGCTGAAACGCATGGTGAAACTGGATTTTGGTAACTCATTCGCCAGTCACCGCAAGCCTGTATTTTGGCAAACCACCGATAAAGATGGCAACGTGACCAAGGGCATGATTCAGGAAGCCCTGCCGATTACCATCATCATTAACGTCATTGGCCTTATTATCACGCTCGTATTAGCTATTCCGCTTGGTATTATCGCCGCGCGAAAGCATATGCGCTGGCAAGACAAATCTATCACACTGTTCAATTTTATCGGGTTTTCCGTCCCGGGCTTTTGGTTGTCGCTCATGCTCATGTATTGGTTAGGTGTGGCGAACGACTGGTTTCCGATTTCGGGTATACGCAGTCTAAATCATGACTCTCTCAGTACTTTTGGCCAATTGAAAGATACGTTAAGTCACTTTTTCATGCCTGTTATTATTCCCTCTGTTACAGGTTTAGCTAGCATTACGCTGTTTGTTAAAAGCGGCATGTTAGATGTACTGCATCAAGATTACATTACCACCGCACGTGCCAAAGGCCTAAACGAGCACAAAGTGGTATACACCCATGCTTTGAGAAATGCCTTGCTGCCGCTCATCACCATTGTTGGCTTATCGATTCCTGGCTTAATTGGCGGCTCGGTGATTTCAGAGCAAATTTTCGCCATCCCAGGTATGGGTAAACTGTTTTATAGCGCGGTAATGGCACGCGATTTCCCTGTGGTCATGGGCATACTCACCATTGGCTCTGCGCTGACTTTAATTGGCAATTTAATTGCTGATATTGCCTATGCTTGGGCTGACCCACGCGTGCGCCGTGGCGTTATTAAGGGTTGAGTATGAACAAGAACCTACTCTTTAAAGCCTTAAATAACCCATTATCTAAAGCGGGTTTCATCATTATTGTAGTGGTATTTTTACTCGCTATGTTGGCGCCACTTATCGCGCCTTACGATCCTGATGATATTAACGTCAAGGTGATTTTAATTGCCCCCACTTGGCAGCATTGGATGGGTACAGACGGCCTTGGTCGCGATGTGTTAAGCCGTATGTTATTTGGTGGCCGAATCTCTTTACTGGTTGGGCTTGTAGCGGTTGGTATATCCACCGTCATCGGCATCATATTAGGCGCAATCGCAGGTTATTACCGTGGTTGGGTCGATACAGTTATCATGCGTTTAGTTGATGTCATGCTGTCGATTCCTAGCTTCTTTTTAATTCTCGCCGTCATCGCATTTTTAACGCCATCTATTATCAATGTGATGATTGTGATTGGCCTCACCTCGTGGATGGGTGTTACAAGGCTAGTGCGTGCAGAATTTTTAAGCTTAAGTGGTCGCGAATTTGTGCTAGCCTCGCGTGCCTTGGGCGCAAAAGACGCACGGCTAATTTTTACGCATTTATTGCCAAATAGTCTAACACCGATTATTGTCAGCTCAGTACTGGGCGTGGCAGGTGCCGTATTAATGGAATCTGGCTTAAGCTTTTTAGGGCTAGGTGTGCAAGCGCCACAAGCCTCGTGGGGCAATATTCTTACCGATGGCAAAGACTACATTCAATTTGCTTGGTGGCTGTCGCTCTACCCAGGATTGGCTATTTTAATTACCGTATTGGGGTATAATTTACTTGGTGAGGGCTTGCGCGATGCGCTTGACCCAAGAAGCAACCTTAAATAACGGGATTGATTATGGGATTTTTAGCAGGTAAAAAAATATTAATTGCAGGCTTATTAAGTAACCGTAGTATCGCTTATGGTATTGCCAAAGCGATGAAGCGCGAAGGGGCAGAATTAGCCTTTACCTACCAAATGGAAAAACACGCTCAGCGCGTGGCTGATTTAGCGGCAGATTTTGACTCTAAAATCATATTGCCATGCGATGTTGCAGAAGATGAGCAGATTGATGCGCTTTTCCCAGCATTAGCTAAACACTGGGATGGTCTTGATGGACTAGTACATTCACTAGCATTTGTGCCAAAAGTGGCACTAGATGGCGATTATTTAGATGCCGTCAACCGTGAGTATTTCCGTATTGCTCACGATATCAGCTCTTATAGCTTTTCTGCGCTTGCTAAAGCCGCTTACCCAATGATGCAAGGCCGTAATGGCAGCTTGCTCACGCTTTCTTACTTAGGTGCAGAGCGCACTATGCCAAACTACAACGTAATGGGCGTCGCCAAGGCCAGTTTAGAGGCCAATGTGAGGTATTTAGCACAAAGTCTAGGCCCCAGAGGCATCCGCGTAAATGCGGTGTCTGCAGGCCCTATAAAAACGCTTGCCGCGTCTGGTATTGCAGATTTTGATAAGATGATTGGCTTTAACGAAAAACACACCGCTTTACGTCGAAATGTGACGATTGATGAAGTGGGCAACGCAGCTGCATTTTTGTGCAGTGATTTAGCGTCTGGTATTACGGGCGAAATTACCTACGTTGATGGAGGTATGAACATTACCGCCGCAGGTCAAATAGACTAAAACGATACAATACAAAAAAGCCGATGCCAATATTTATGTGGGCATCGGCTTTTTGTAATTTAAACTAGCCTCAACTAATATAGTTTTCGACTACTATTCTGCGGCTTTTGTTTCTAACAATTTACGGTTAACTACTACGTCACTTTTTGCCTTAAGCGATTCACCATAAGCGCTTACATATTCAGCGGCTACAGCAGCCTGCAACTCTGCCTCAGCAGTCTTTTTCGCCTCGTCATCTTTGGCCAAAGCGTCTGAAACGCTCAGAATTTTAACGATAGTGTAACTGGATTTACCATTTACAAAACCTGCATACGCTGGCAATTTGCTGGCATCCATTTTAAAGACTTGACTCATCACAATATCAGTTAAACCTTGCGCATTTTTTCGATCAACCATAACGGGTGGAATCCACTCCAAATCTTTACCTGCATCACCCGCTTTTAATTTAGCCAAATCAGCAATACCCTTGTCTGTTGCTAACTTAACGGCTTGCTCAAGCTTTAATACCGCCTCAATACCAGCTTTTACCTCATCAAAGCTGCGTGGCGCAGAGTCTTTATGGTCAATTACACGTGCTGAAACCATATTATTAGGTGAAATTTCAATCGCCTCAGTATTACGTTTTTCTTTTAGTGCAGCATCTGAGAAGGCCGCATTCATGAGCTTCTCATTTTTGAAAAACTTAGCACCATCATCACGACTCAACCAACCACTGGTTTGCAGCTGCAAACCAAATTTATCAGCTGCAGGCTTTAAACTACCCGATTGCTCATACACCGTATTGCTAAAATCATCCGCCAATTCTGCATATTTGGCTTGGGCTTTTTGCCAGCTTAACTCACCTTTAATTTGCAGTTTTAAGCTATCAAATGAGGTGTTTTGACCGCTAATACCATCTAAACGAATGATATGGTAGCCAAATTCAGATTCAACTAGATCACTCATCTGACCAACTTTCATGCTAAACACCGCGTCATCAAACGGCTTTACCATCGCCCCGCGACCAAAAGTGCCTAGATCACCGCCTTTAGCACCAGAAGGATCTTGCGAGTATTTTTTAGCAAGCTCAGCGAAAATTTTAGGGTTTTTCTTAAGCTCAGCCAAAATACCTGCTGCTTTTTCTTTAGCAGCGGCTTTATCTTTGTTAGTTCCACCGCCAATACCGATTAAAATATGACTTGCATGGCGCTGTTCATCATTTTGAAACTTTGCAGTATTGGCATCATAAAACTCTTTTACTTCGGCATCATTCACTTTCATTTGTGCTACCAAGCTAGCCGCTGATAACAAAGCAAACTCTAATTTCACTTGTTCTGGTACCACAAACTTATCTTTGTGTAAGTCGTAATACGCTTTAATCTGTTCTGGGGTTACTTTTACCTGGCTTAAATATTGAGCTGTTTTGATTTCTGCAGCCGATACTTCACGTTGCTGATGTGCAAATTGCAAGGTTTGCGCTGCGATACTTTTCGGCACAAAAACCAAAGCAGCTAAACCATCGCGTGCTTGTTGGGTAAGCAAATTATTACGCTGCTCATTTTCAAACTTGGTGGCTGTGAGCTTATTTTGTGCTAAGGTTTTTTGGTAAATTTCTTCAGAAAATTTACCGCCATCTTGAAACTCTGGCATACCTAAAATATGCTGGCTCAACTGTTCATCACTAATTTTAAAATTAGATTTGTTAATCTCAGCATTCACCAAGCGTCGTGTAATTAGGCCATCTAGCACAGATTGCTTAAGTTGCGGGCTATCGAGCATAGTGGCATCTACTTTACCGTCTGCCTGCATGCGGTTACGCACGTTTTCAATAGCATTACCGTATTCTTGAATCGAAATTTTATCGCCGTTAACCTTAGCTACCGCAACATTACTTCCAGCTTGATTCAAATATGAATCAATGCCAAATAAAGCAAATGGAACAGTGATAAGTGCCAAAATTGCTTTGGCCATCCAACCTGTTGTGTGTTTTCTGATCGCGTCTAACATACACTTACTTTCTAAATATTATTACCTTAAATTGATTACTAGGCTGCTCAACGCGACATTATATAACAGTTGCAGCAAATGACGCTTACTTCTTGATTATGAAGATGAATAATAGTTTCCCAACGTCGATAATGACCTTGCCCCTGTTTAATGGAGTCCATAGCATTGGTTATTATGCTGATTTTTTACGTTGTTCAGCAATCCAACGTTGTTCAAATTGCATTGGACTCATGTAATTGAGTGTTGAATGTAATCTATTGTGATTGTAGAAC
>JANXWL010000055.1 GCA_025351225.1 Methylotenera sp.
CCTGCCACTCTGACAGTTACCCGGTAAATTGCAGCATTAAACTGACTTGACGGCCCTTTTGGCCCATTGGGAACATTTTTACTACTTGCATCTAAAACACTTGAAGATGATAAACAGGGAGTGCTGGTTGCACTACCTACAGCCTTACACATGCGCTCGACAATATATTGAACAGTATTACCGTAAGTATCTACACCCGCAATAACGCCGCTGCCCGTAGCTAGCCGACTAGTAGTGCCTGGTACCCAATTTGCAGCTGCCGTTAGATTTTTTCCGTCACAAGTACCCGCAGTACTGTAAGTAGTACAAACTGCATAATATCCATTTGTGGGGTCTGAAGCCTCGCTATAAGTAAGTAGCTTAATGCCCAATTGATTAGCCATGCTCTCAACACCAAAACTTGATGAGGCAGCAGCAGTTTGTTTATATGATAAATTACCAGCAATTAGGTTATTGGTATCGACCGAGCGAATTAAGGCCACCGCTGCAAGTGACATAACCACCAATGCAATCATGGCAATAAATAGCACCACGCCAGATTGCGTTTGTTTACTAGACCAATTTTGATTTGTATGTAAGCTCATTTCACTGTAGTCCAAGACCAAATAATATTTCTGATAGGAATAATCGTATCGTAGACGCGATAGCGATATCTTCTCCAATTAGCATCTGCAGATAAATCTATGGCTGGCGCTGGCGATGCCACAGTAATTGTTCCACCCACAGGAACCCCTTGCCATGCACATAGTCCTGTTGGATTAGCTGCCGAAGTTGAGCTACATGCTGAGGTAACATTGCTATTCTCTAAACTACCATTTCTGGCGATAACAGCCACATGAACCGCTTTAATACGGTTTCTGTTAGAAGCAGTAATAGCAGCCCCCCATATACCTGTAGCATCTACCCATTGCGTAACTACATTACTGCCCGGAGTTGCAGAAACGCCATACTGCGCTTGTATATTGACTACATCTGGCACAATAGGTACCGCTGCAGCATTTGGAGTAGGAACGCCAGCAACTACAGCAATTGCGCCCGTGCGCGTTAGCTGAGTACTATTACTAATGCTAGCAACTGCGTACTGTACTTCATTCCACGTGCCCAAGCAGGCCACATCACTACCTACTGCTACATTTGTTGTTGATGCTAGGGTAATTCGGTCTGGTATTGACTGTAGCGCTGTTACCCGTGTCAAATTGCAACTAAGAACGCCTGCAATTTCTTGCACAATCAGAGCAGTATCATTTACCGCACAGCCAATATTAGTATTAACCTGGGCGACATTCGTTGCTGTACCCGCTAACATAGACACCGCTACTCCGCCACTCATCGTATCGCCATAGTGAATCGAGATTACATCACTACCAGCCGCACCGCCATCTGTAATAACAATTGGCGATAAATTTATTGCTGGCGTACCTGCTGCATAATCATGGTCTATCGTAGTACCAATCGGGCAATTGTAGGGAGAAGTATTAACGCCATAAACAGGCAAGCCAAAACCTGCCATTTGCGCATCCCGTTGTATATTATACAAAGCGATCGCACCGTTAGTTTGTGCATCAGAGCTACCTGTTGTGGCGCGCTTTTGCTTTTCAAACGTGCTTAACACATTGTAAATAACTAAACTTAATATCAAGCCAATCGCCATTCCTATCAAGATTTCAATTAGGGTAAAGCCGCTGTGCTGATTTTTTTTATGCTGACCCATTAAGTCGCCCCAATATAAGTAGCGGTTGTATAATTATGCTGATCGCCGCCTGGCGCTTGCCATGCGACTGTTATTGTCACTAAACCGCCCGCCGCAACAGCAATTGTTTGAGTGCCATTTGGTAAACTAGTACTAATGTCCCCACATGTTCCAGTTGCTGTAGTGTTACACGCATAATTAGCTAAATTTGCAGGGTCTGCCCACATAGAACCAATACGTTGTTGTGCAATAAAGCTAGCATCGGCACGGTATTTATTATCAGAAGTATTTTTAATCATTGCAGCCTGTAAGCCTAGTAAAGCCATTATGCCCATCGAAAATATCAAAATTGCAATCAATGCCTCTATCAAAACCACACCTTGCTGATTGACTAGTTTTTTTGTTTGGGGTATTTTTCGTGTATTCGTCATCATTCTCAGCCTAATATAAATTAACAATACCTAGGGTCTGTAGCTGTGGCATTAGGGTCGCACAGCCTTGCATTGCCACCCGCTTGGATTGACACACTTAAATTTGCTGATACAGAAGCGGGGATACTAGTGTTATCAATATTAACGCGCGACAATTGCCCTGCAGTAGCGCTTGTAGTTCCTAAATTAATGAAGGTAAGGGTATTGCTACCAACCTTAGTAAGACTAATGGTGCTAGCCGAACCTTCTCTCGCTGTTTTTGATTGAATAATTGCTGGGCACTCGTCCACCCCATCTCCATCTGAATCTGCTATTACTGTAACGCAGCCAACCGACCAAGAACTATCATTAGCTGCACTTGCTATCGTAAACGTTACATTTGCATTACGCTTAATTGCCTCAGCACGCGCTAGTTGCAAGCCATTACGTATGGATTCTGCTGTGCTACGAATCTGCGCGTTCGCCACAAACGTACGATAACTTGGAAATGCAGCTGAAAGTACAATAGCTAGAATGGTAATGGTCACCATCAGCTCGATTAAGGTAAAGCCAGATTCACAGTTATGGCGCATTAACATGAACCACTTTTAGATGTAAGCCAGCAATTAGCTGAAGGTGAACCATCAAACGTAGAAGTTTTATTGCCTGCTTCATCAATAGTAAAACTAAAGTTATTTACACCTTGGTTTGCAATAGGTGTTGCTGTTAATGTAAATTGTGATGCTGTTTGCCGTGCTGCACAGTCATAGGTAAAATATTTTGTAGTGCCAGCTTGGGGTGAACATGGCGCAGTTAATGCTGGTGGCCCGACGATATCCAAATAAGTTTTATTATCTTGATAGTATTGCTCCATGCGGTTTTTTAAAAGTGCAAGAGTAGAAGTAGCTTCGGCTGCCTTACCACGCATAACATAAGCAGAATAATTAGGTATTGCAACTGCAGCTAAAATAGCAACAATAGCCACGGTAATCATCAGTTCAATTAATGTAAATCCTTTTTGTGCTTTTTTAGTTACGTTCATATCCAATCCTTTTTTACTTGATTGCATCATGCCCAAACCTCATTAACCTTGTCCAGTAGTATCCGATAATCGGGTAGTTTGGCAGAATGAACGGCTAAATTTGTACTAAACAGATCGTCAAGCGCATAATTATTGTGTGCGTCACATTGGTGATAAAATAATGTTTTGAAAAAATGATGCAGGGGTTGCAATGTCAAAAAAAAGTGGTGTTATGGTAATTAGTTTGGCTTACTGGTTAATGACTTGCGGCATGCTGGTTGGTTGCGGCACAAAGGGGCCCTTGTATATTCCAGAACAGCGATACCCGCAAGCGGCTATAGTTAAGCCCAATAGCGTGCCTAAAGTTGAAACCAATACTAGCGGCAGCTCTCAGCACACTAACCAATAAACCTGCGCAATTAATCCAATAGAAAACTATTTATTTTGACCAACTTTACTTTAAAAAATGGCGTGCTATACGCTGAAAATCTTGCTTTAAGCCAAATTGCAGCCGAGTTTAATACCCCTTGTTATGTATATTCTCAAGCGGCACTAACGCAGGCTTTTACTAGCTTTAAAGCGGGTTTAGTAGGTACTAATCACCTCGTTTGCTTTGCGGTAAAAGCGAATCCAAACATTGCAATTTTGAATGTATTTGCCAAGCTTGGTGCTGGTTTCGACATTGTGTCTGGCGGAGAATTAGCGCGGGTGCTGGCGGCTGGCGGCGATCCACAAAAAATCGTGTTTTCAGGCGTTGGTAAAAGTGTAGAGGAAATGCGCGGAGCCTTAAATGCAGGTATTTTTTGCTTTAATGTTGAATCTGCCAGTGAGTTGACGCGCTTAAACGAAGTCGCAAAAAGTATGAATAAAATTGCGCCTGTATCGCTGCGCGTGAATCCAAACGTAGACGCAAAAACGCACCCATACATTTCAACAGGCTTAAAAAACAATAAATTTGGCGTGGCGTTTGATGATGCCATTAGTGTTTACGAAACTGCAGCAGCCATGCCCAATATTGCGGTGCATGGGGTAGATTGCCATATAGGCTCACAAATTACTGAGCTTGCACCCTTTATTGAGGCGCTGGATTTAATTTTAGGTCTAGTTGATCAACTAGAAACCAAAGGCATTCACATTAGCCACATTGACGTAGGTGGCGGCATTGGCATTACCTATGCGGATGAAACCCCGCCTGAATTTACGGCTTATGCTAAAGCCATTTTAGCCAAAATTAATGCGCGCAATGTCAAACTGCTATTTGAGCCAGGTCGAGCGTTGGTGGGCAACGCAGGCGTTTTAGTAACAAAAGTGGAATATTTAAAAGCTAGCTCCAAAGACAGTGAAGCTAAAAACTTTGCCATTGTAGATGCTGCAATGAACGACTTAATGCGCCCTGCTTTGTACGATGCGTACCATGACATTCAAGCCGTGAGTCCGCGTATTGGTGCGGCAGTAACATATGAAATTGTTGGTCCAGTGTGTGAGAGTGGTGATTTTTTAGGTCATGACCGTACGCTCAATTTAGCCGAGGGCGATTTGCTTGCGATTATGTCGGCAGGCGCGTATGGCATGAGCATGGCTAGCAACTACAATACACGTGGACGGGCGATTGAAATTATGGTCGATGGTGACGAGTGCCATGTGATTCGCCAGCGAGAGAAAATTACTGATTTATTTGCGCTAGAGAGCCTGTTGCCTTAGCCTTAGCTTGCATAAATATAGTTGCAGAATCTTGTACTTAGGCGTAGATTATTGCTAAGAGATTGTCTCTTAAAAACTTAAAACTATCACTAAGGGGAAGACGATGAAAAAACTGTTTTTTGTAATCCTTGCAATGCTCGCATTTAACGCTATTCCAGTTGCGTTTGCGGATGACACTCTGCCTGAAGTTCCTGCTGTAGATGATCCAAGTGTTCCACCAATCGATGCCCCCGCACCAGACGACGCTAAATAAAAAAACGGTAGGTGCCAAATAGGGAGAGAGAAAATGAAAAGATTAATCGTTTTGTTGATGCCGATATTAATGTTGTTAGCTGCTGGGTGTGCTACTTCTGGCGCTACTGCTAGCTCTGGCGCCAGTGATGGCGGTGGTTTACCAGAAATTGCAGCGGTTGATGATGCTGCTTTAGAAGCACTGCCTGATGTGATTGCTGCTGAATAAAGTAATCTTTTTAATAAAAAAGCGAAGTTTCGACTTCGCTTTTTTTACGTGTAATTTCTTAATTAATCAAAAATCACTGTTTTATTGGCATACAGCAAAATACGGTTTTCAATATGCCAACGTACTGCTTTGGCTAACACCGAGCGCTCTAAATCACGTCCTTTTTGAATCAAATCTTCCACTTGGTCGCGGTGCGAAATACGGTCAATATCTTGCTCAATAATCGGGCCTTCGTCTAGCACCTCAGTTACATAATGGCCTGTTGCTCCAATCAGTTTTACACCACGCTCAAACGCTCTATGATAAGGCCGCGCGCCAATAAATGCGGGCAAGAACGAATGGTGAATATTAATAATGCGTTGCGGGTAACGTGCCACAAAATCAGGTGATAAAATTTGCATATAGCGCGCAAGGACAATTAAATCAATGTTGTAATCGGCAAACAACTTAAATTGCGCAGCTTCTGCTTGCGGCTTGTTGTCTTTACTCACTTCTAGGTAGTGAAAATCTACGCCGTAAAATTTGACTAGCGCTTCCGTATCGCGATGATTGCTAATCACCAAAGGAATTTCGCAATCTAACTCGCCGCTTTTGTGACGATGCAACAAATCCGCTAAACAGTGGTCGTATTGTGAAACCATGATGGCAACACGCGTTTTATGAAGTGACAATTTTAGCTGCCAAATCATGCTAAATTGTGCCGCAATGCGCGCAAACGCTTGACCAAAAGCCGCTTCATCCAAATTAAAAGTAGCTAAATCCCATTCAACACGCATTAAAAACAGATTATTTTCTGCATCTTGATGCTGGTCTGCGTGTAAAATATTAGCATCATGCTGGTACAAAAAATCAGCGATAGCCGCGACGATGCCTTTTGCATCGGGGCAGGTAATCAAAAGTGTTGCGGTAGATTTCATCAATAAAGCTTCATAAAAATAAATTCTTGAAAATTTACGCAATTATACCTGATGCCATTTGAGATAATAGTTTGAATATGAGCCAAAAAGTCGAAATAGCACCTGAGATTGTTCTAGCCAACCCGCGTGGCTTTTGCGCAGGGGTAGACCGCGCCATTATTATTGTCGAGCAAGCCTTAGAAAAGTTTGGCGCACCTATTTATGTGCGTAACGAGGTGGTACATAACAAATTTGTGGTGGATGAGCTGCGTGCAAAAGGCGCAATTTTTGTACATCATCTTGACGAAATCCCCACCGGTAGCACCGTTATTTTTAGTGCGCACGGCGTGTCAAAAGCTATTCGCGCTGAGGCTGAAAGCCGCGGTTTAACAGCATTTGACGCCACTTGCCCATTGGTGACTAAAGTACATATTGAAGTCGCTAAAATGCGTAAAGCAGGTATGGAGATTGTGATGATAGGCCATAAAGGTCACCCCGAAGTTGAAGGAACCATGGGTCAAATTGACGAAACTGAAGATACCAGTTTAGCCATGTATTTAGTTGAAACACCAAATGATGTAACAAAACTAACCGTAAAAAATGCAGAGAAATTGGCTTTTGTGACGCAAACAACCCTCTCGATGGATGATGCAGCCTTGGTGATTAAAGCGTTACAAGCCAAATTTCCTAATATTCACGCACCAAAAAGTGATGACATTTGCTACGCCACACAAAATCGGCAAGATGCGGTAAAAATTATGGCTAAAGATTGTGATTTAGTGATTGTAGTCGGCTCGCCCAATAGCTCAAATTCCAATCGTCTGAGAGAAGTTGCGCAAAATCAAGGCGTTGAGGCTTACATGGTAGATAACGCGAGCTACTTAAAAGCTGAATGGTTAATTGGTAAGAAAAAAGTGGGCGTTTCGGCTGGTGCATCTGCACCAGAAATTTTAGTCAAGGCAGTCATTGCCACATTGCAGCAAATGGGTGCAAGCCAAGTACAAGAGCTGCAAGGGGTAGTAGAAAGTGTGGTGTTTCAATTACCTAAAAATTTAACTTCTGCCCCCAATAAAACTGCTTAGGATAACTAATTGAAACCATATAAAACGCCAATATCTGCGCTGGTGCTAATTTATACGCCTAATTTACAAGTACTTATTATGGAGCGTGCCGATAAAGCCGGCTTTTGGCAATCGGTTACTGGTAGCGTAGAAGGCGATGAAACACCTCTGCAAGCGGCTATACGCGAGGTTCAAGAAGAAACTGGTATTGATGCAACGCAATATAACTTGCAAGACTGGCACACCAGCAATGTTTACGAAATTTACCCACATTGGCGTCATCGGTACGCACCTAATGTTTTTGAAAATCGTGAACATTTATTTGGTTTAGAGTTAGCCTCAACATTAACCATAAAATTAGCCCCCGATGAGCATGTACGTTATGAATGGGTGGATTGGCGCGAGGCGGCAAAACGTGTATTTAGCTGGACGAATGTTGACGCATTAAAAAGATTAGGTGAATTTCACCAGCTGCAGTTGTAGAATAAACACTTAGATAGCCTTTTCTCGTTTTTAAACGTTAAAACCATTATGCAAACACAAGCACTTAAATCAATTCCAATTAAATTTGAGAAATTTCAAGCGGTTGACGATGCCGATTGCCAGCGCCGTATTTTGGCTGCACGCACAAAACTAGGTAAACGCCTAGTCATTTTAGGGCATCATTATCAGCACGAAAGCGTATATCGCCATGCCGATTTCACCGGTGATTCGCTCAAACTTTCGCGTTATTGCGAGGATTTAGACGCTGAATTTATTGTGTTTTTAGGCGTGCATTTTATGGCCGAAGTGGCTGATATTTTAAGCCGTCCCGAGCAAATTGTAGTGCTGCCAGACCTAGCTGCAGGCTGCTCTATGGCCGACATGGCCAATTTGGCGAAAGTAGAACGTAGCTACCGCGAACTGAACAAAGTGCTAGATTTTGATGAAAAAATTACGCCTGTGACCTATATTAATTCAGCAGCGGATTTAAAAGCGTTTTGTGGCGAGCATGGCGGTATTGTGTGCACTAGCACAAATGCGCCAAAAATTTTGGATTGGAGCTTTAAGCAACGCGAGAAAGTGTTGTTCTTCCCCGACCAGAACTTAGGTCGTTGGAGTGGGCATAAAATGGGTATTCCATTAGAGCAAATGCCGATTTGGGACCCCGACCAGCCGCAAGGCGGCTTAACCGTTGAGCAAATTAAAAATGCCAAAATCTTGCTATGGAAAGGCCATTGTGCTGTGCATCAAATGTTCCGCCTGCAAAATATTGAGCACTTTAGAAAATTGCATCCTGATGGTCATGTGATTTCGCACCCAGAAGCACCGTTTGAGGTCTGTTTGAATTCTGATTTTGTCGGCTCGACAGAGTATATTTTAAAAACCGTCACTGAAGCTGCGCCAAATACCAAGTGGCTAGTGGGTACTGAGCTAAATTTAGTCACCCGCCTAGCCGAGCAAATGAAACCTCAAGGCAAACTAGTGCAGTTTATGAGCCACGTGGTGTGTGAATGCAGCACTATGGCTAGAATCGACCCGCAACATTTGGCGTGGACACTAGAAAATTTGGCTGATGGCAACGTAGTAAATCAAATTAAAGTGCCTACCCATGAAGCTAAATTGGCAAAACTGACACTTGAGCGCATGCTAGCGGCCTCTTAATGGTTTGTGATTTATGCAAACCAAGTGTGCATCAAACCCTGTGGCAAGATAATTTTTGTCGCGTGGTATTGCTGCACGATGCCAATTACCCCGCCTACTGCCGTGTAGAGCTGCTTTCACACATTAAAGAAATGACCGATCTACCACCAGAACAACGCGCGAGGATGATGAAAACCGTATTTGCAGTGGAAGCTGCAATACGCGAAGTCATTAATCCAGATAAAATAAATTTAGCCAGCCTTGGCAATAAAACGCCACATTTACATTGGCATGTGATTCCGCGGTTTATTGATGACAAACACTTTCCTAATTCACACTGGGGCGCGGCTACAAATAATGAGCTGCAAGCCAATAATCACGAGCTTAGTCAGGCATCGCAACGGCTGCTACAAGACAAAATAAAAACGTATATAGAATGCGCCTTACAGGGTTAAATTTAGTCTACAACTAACCTTTTGACAACAAGGTTATTCATTAAATGGCTATCTATAATTTCGTCAATATCGGCATTATCTACAAATGTATACCAAACTGCTTGCGGATAAACGACCATTAATGGACCTAGCTGACATCTATCTAAACAACCTGCACGATTAATTCGGCTTTTGCCTTCGCCAGTTAAACCCAATTTTTTAGCGCGTGCTTTCATGTAGTCAAAAGCTGCTTCCGCACCTCTGCCTTGGCAACACTCTTCGCCTTCTGGACGTTGATTTAAGCAGAAAAATACGTGGTGTTGATAAAAATTAGTCATTTAGATTAGGTGTATTTTCAAAAAAATTACTCGGTGGATAATGCATCTTCTTGGGTAAAAGTCCAAGTCCGCGTAATACTCAAAATATCCGTATCTTTTCTAATATCTGGCGGGAATGGTGCGTATTTTTCGCCCAGTTCAACAATACGCTTAGCGGCATCATCTAAAATTTTAGAACCTGAGCTTTTATCAACAACCACATCTTCGATACTGCCATCTGCCTTAATCGACACGGTCATTCGCAATTGCCCATACAGTTTTTGCGCTTTTGCGGCCTCGGGGTAATTCATATTACCAATACGCTCCACTTTTTGCCGCCACGATTCTACGTATAATGCAAAACGATACTCCTTAGTGCGCGCACCAATAAATTTGCGTTTAGGGCGTTTTTGATACTCATCTTGCTGCTTGTCGATTTGCGCTTGCAGTCTATCCATTTCTAATGCTGCTGCGGTTAATGCTGCTCTATCTAATGATTTTGCCTTAGCTTTTTGGTCGCCTAGTTCTGGCTCAGCCGCGGCCGCGATTTGTGTGGGATTCGACTGAATTTTCTTGGCTGAGCTAAGCTGCGTCATCAGCTCTTGTGCTTGCTTTTCTAACTCATCTACACGTTTTTGCTCACGCGCCTCTTGCGCTTTTAGTTTGGCTGATTTAGCCGCAGTGTGTGATTGTGCGCTGGGTTTTAAATCTACTTCTGTCGTTTTTTCTTTGGGCGCAGGTAAAGCTGTTTTCATTTTATGATTAGTATCGGCATTACCACCACGGTCTAAATTAGCTTGCGCTAGTGCATCTGCCTTTTCTGGCGCAGTTTTAGTTTTAGCGTTAACCAACACTATATCTAACGAAGGTAAATGATCGGCTATTTTTTTCAGTTCTGGCTCAAAATGAATCGTTAGCAAGGTAGCATGAACAAAAATAGAAGCCAGAATCGCGATTTTCATTGCACTCAAGGCTTGTTGACCTGCCTGCGCCGATGGTGCTACCTTATTAGATTGTGCCGCTGCGCTCAAACTTAGGTTTTTCCTAAAGTAAAGAATCCAATATTTTTTGGTGCACGCCACCAAAGCCGCCATTACTCATTACTAAGATATGGTCGCCTGATTTGACCGATTTTGCAATGGCTGTGACTAAATTTTCTAAATTCTCAAACACTTGCGACTTATTTTTAATGGGATTTAGCGCTTCTGCGGCATCCCAACCTAAATTTGCACCGTAACAAAACACTAAATCAGCTTCTTTTAAACTAGTTGGCAGCGCATTTTTCATCACGCCCAGCTTCATGGTGTTACTGCGCGGCTCCAACACGGCCAATATTCTAGCGCCTGTTGATTTAAAATCACCCACTTTTGCGCGCAAGCCTGCCACAGTTGTTTCTATCGCCGTTGGATGATGCGCAAAATCATCATAGACGGTGATGTTATTCACCACACCTTTGGTTTCCATGCGGCGTTTTACATTTTTAAACTCGCTAAGTGCCTCAATGGCAATGCAAGGCGCAACGCCCACATGGCGCGCTGCCGCGATACAAGCGAGCGCGTTCATTCTGTTGTGTTCGCCCAACATATCCCAACTCACGCGCGCTTGGCGTTCACCTTTAAAAAGTACATCAAAACTGCCGTTAGCATCCACATTAGCTACTTGCCAGTCATTGTCAGTTCCAAACTGCTCAACTGGTGTCCAGCAGCCTTCAGCCATCACGCGCTTTAGGCTGTCTTCACGACCATTAACGACTAGCAAACCATTTTGTGGAACTGTTCTAACTAAATGATGAAATTGCTTTTCAATCGCTGGCATATCATCAAAAATATCGGCATGATCAAACTCTAAATTATTTAAAATAGCCGTTCGCGGGCGGTAATGCACAAATTTAGAACGTTTATCAAAAAACGCTGTATCGTATTCGTCTGCTTCAATTACAAAAAATGGGGATGTGCTTTTAGTATCTTGTTTGGGAGTCTGTGGCATGCGCGCCGAAACACCAAAATTTTCAGGCACGCCACCAATCAAAAAACCTGGTGCTAAATCTGCGTATTCTAATATCCACGCCAACATTGAGCTGGTAGTGGTTTTGCCATGCGTACCCGCCACAGCCAATACCCACTTGCCTTGCAGCACGTTTTCTGCCAGCCATTGTGGGCCAGAAATATACGGCAAACCTTGGTTTAGAATTTCTTCCATCAAGGGATTGCCGCGTGAAACCACATTACCTATCACATAAATATCAGGATTAAGCTTGGTTTGCTCAGGCGAAAAGCCTTCAATCAACTCAATGCCTTGCGCTTCAAGCTGCGTACTCATCGGCGGATAAACATTCGCATCGCACCCAGTAACGTGATGTCCTTCCTGCTTGGCCAGCACTGCAATGCCGCCCATGAATGTACCGCATATACCTAAAATGTGAATGTGCATAATTTTTATGTTTTTCTAGGATAAATTAGGTGAAAGCCAACGCTCTAAATATTCTTTCGGCAAATCTCTACGTTTTGCCATATCTTCTAACTGGTCGACTCCAATTTTGTCTACACTAAAATATTTACTTTCTTTATGCGCGAAGTAAAAGCCCGATACTGCGGCGGCGGGTAGCATAGCGAAAGACTCAGTCAGTGTCATGCCAATTTCTTCGCATTGCAATAGTGTAAACATATCAGGTTTCACGGTGTGATCTGGACAGGCTGGGTAGCCAGGTGCAGGGCGGACGCCTTGATACTGCTCTTTGATTAAAGCTTCAATTGGTAATTTTTCACCTTGGTTTTCACCAACTATTTCTTGGGTCGCATAGCCCCAAAAATCCGTACGAATGCGCTCGTGCATATATTCAGCAAAGGCTTCAGCCAGTCTATCGGCGAGCGATTTAAACATAATTCCGCTGTAGTCATCGTTTGCAGCTTCAAATCTAGCAGTAATTTTCTCTGTACCCAAGCCGGCCGTTACAGCGAAAAGGCCAACATAATCATCCGCTACACCTTTTGGTGCAATAAAGTCGCTTAAACATTGATTAGGCCGTGCCACGCCGTCAATCACTGGTTTAACGCTTTGTTGGCGCATGCCGTAATAGGTAAACGCAACTTGGTCGCGGCTTTCATCGGTATAAATTTCAATATCGTCATCATTCACTGTATTGGCTGGTTGTAAAGCAATCACGCCATTGGCGGTTAGCCAGCGGCCATCGATGATTTTTTTTAGCATGGCTTGCGCTTCTGCGAATACTTTGGTGGCGGCTTCGCCAACCACTTCATCCGTTAAAATAGCTGGATAAAACCCTGCCAAATCCCAAGTTTGAAAGAATGGCGACCAGTCTATATATTGGGCGATTAAACTTAAATCAATATTTTTAAATACGCGGCGGCCGATGAATTTTGGTTTTATGGGTGCAAACTTGCCCTCAAAACTTAACTTCATTTTGTTTTTGCGTGCATCCGCAATACTTAACAAAGGCACACCTTTTTTGTTGGCATGCTGAGTACGCGCTTTTTCGTAATCTGCTTGAATCTCGGCTAAATAAGCACCGCGCGTTTCTGGTGTGAGTAGGTTTTGCATCACAGAAACAGAACGTGAAGCATCTGGCACATACACAATTGGGCCATCGTAATGCGGGGCGATTTTTACCGCCGTATGCGCACGCGACGTAGTTGCGCCGCCAATTAACAATGGTGTTTTTGCATTACTAAAATACGGGTCTCGCTGCATTTCTTTGGCGATATAAGTCATTTCTTCTAATGACGGGGTGATAAGCCCTGAGAGGCCAATAATGTCTGCATTTTCAGCTTTTGCCATCGCTAAAATCTCAGCAGCGGGTACCATTACGCCCATATTCACCACCTCAAAGTTATTGCATTGCAGCACCACAGACACAATATTTTTGCCAATATCATGCACATCGCCTTTAACAGTCGCAATCACCATTTTGCCTTTTGGCTTGGCTACAATGCCCGTGCGCTCTTGCTCTAGGGCCTTTTCAGCCTCAATAAACGGGATTAAATGTGCTACTGCAGTTTTCATCACACGGGCGGATTTCACTACTTGCGGTAAAAACATTTTGCCTTGACCAAACAAGTCACCCACCACGTTCATGCCGTCCATTAGCGGGCCTTCAATCACGTGGATAGGCCTGCCGCCTGCCGCTTCAAAGGCGGCGCGGGCTTCTTCGGTATCTTCTACAATAAACTCAGTAATGCCATGCACCATGGCGTGGCTTAAGCGCTTTTCAACAGGTACTGGGTTTTCAGGTGTGCCGCGCCACTCTAGCGTAGCGGCTTCTTTTTTACCACCCGCCACTAGTGTACCTGCGATTTCAATCAGGCGTTCAGTAGGCGCAAGCAGGTTGTCAGGATCGGTAATGCGATTTAACACCACGTCCTCTACACATTTTTTAAGCTCGGGTGCTAAGTCGTCATACACGCCCATCATGCCCGCATTGACAATACCCATGGTCATATCCGCTTGAATCGCATGGTACAAGAATACCGTGTGAATCGCCTCACGCGCAGGGTCGTTTCCGCGGAAGCTGAAGCTCACGTTAGAAACACCACCTGAGATTTTTGCGTGCGGCAAGTTTTGCTTAATCCAGCGAGTGGCTTCAATAAAATCTACCGCGTAGTTGTTGTGCTCTTCAATACCCGTCGCAATCGCGAAAATATTCGGGTCAAAAATAATATCTTCGGGCGGAAAGCCCGTACTCACTAGCAAATCGTATGCACGTTTGCAGATTTCAATTTTGCGTGCGTAGGTGTCAGCTTGGCCTTTTTCGTCAAATGCCATCACAATCACTGCTGCACCGTAACGGCGACATAGCTTGGCTTGACGCAAGAATTCTGCTTCGCCTTCTTTCATCGAAATAGAGTTAACAATTGCCTTGCCCTGTACGCATTTCAAACCCGCTTCAATCACGCTCCATTTACTTGAGTCAATCATAATCGGCACGCGCGCAATGTCTGGCTCAGACGCGATTAAGTTGAGGAAATGGGTCATGGCTTTAACGGCGTCCAGCATGCCTTCATCCATGTTGATGTCGATAATTTGCGCACCGTTTTCTACCTGTTGGCGGGCGACAGAAAGTGCTTCGTCATATTGCTCGTTGATAATTAGCCGTGCGAAAGCTTTACTGCCTGTCACGTTGGTACGTTCACCGACGTTTACATACAGCGAATTTTCATCAATGATAAATGGCTCTAAGCCTGATAATTTGGTGACAGGTTCAAAGCTTGGAAGTACGCGCGGTGGCAACGTTTTAATTTCGTTATAAATCGCGTTAATGTGGGCTGGTGTTGTGCCGCAGCAACCACCTGCCATGTTCAAAAAGCCACTGTTGGCGAATTCCTTCAATAAACTAGAGGTAACGTCAGGTGTTTCGTCAAAGCCGGTATCAGACATTGGATTCGGCAAGCCAGCATTGGGGTAAATGCATACAAACGTATTGGCAATTTTAGATAATTCTTCAACATAAGGGCGCATTAATGTTGCCCCCAAAGCGCAGTTTAGGCCGATGGTGAGTGGTTTTGCATGGCGAATAGAATGCCAAAAAGCCGTCACAGTTTGGCCTGATAATATGCGACCAGACGCATCTGTTACCGTGCCAGAAATCATCAACGGCATGGTGTAACCGACTTCATCAAAAAACGTATCAATCGCAAACAAAGCGGCTTTGCAATTGAGCGTATCAAAAATGGTTTCCACCATTAAAATATCCGCACCGCCCTCTACCAAGCCTCGTGTTTGCTGTAAGTAAGCAGTTACCAACTGGTCAAAGCTCACATTACGGGCGGCGGGGTCGTTTACATCGGGCGAAATACTAGCAGTTTTGGGTGTCGGGCCTAAGGCACCTGCAACAAAGCGTGGTTTATCGGGGGTACTATATTTTAAGCAAGCGGCCTTGGCGAGTTTGGCAGACACCACATTCATTTCATAGGCCAAATGCCCCATGTGGTAATCATCTTGCGCCACCGTGGTTGCGCCAAAGGTATTGGTTTCAATTACATCAGCGCCTGCCGCTAGATATTGCTCATGAATTTCTTGAATGACTTGTGGCTGAGTGAGGCTTAGTAGCTCATTATTGCCTTTTACAAATAACTGGCGCTGGCCAGCTGGAGCGGCAAAACTGGAAAAACGTTCGCCACGATAATCGGATTCAGTCAGCTTATATTGCTGAATCATCGTACCCATTGCGCCATCTAAAATAAGAATGCGCTTAGCGAGTAAATCGCGGAGTTTTTGTTCTGTTGGGCTTATTGAAATTAATGGCGAAGTTAATGGCATTGCTAGGCTTTAAAAATAGCGATTAAAGCCTTATTTTACCATGTTGTGGGCAACTCAAATCATGCACAATAAAAAAGCGATGCCCAGGGAATGGGAGCATCGCTTTTGTACAACAAAAAGTTAATTACTTAGCTGCTGCTGGTGCTGCCATTGCTTTTCCCATTTTTTTGTGTGATTTGTGTGCTTTGTGCATTTTTTTAGCTTTGATTGGAGCTGGAGCAGTGTCAGCTGCTGGAGCTGCAGCAGCAGGAGCTGCTGTTTCGTCTGCTGCAAAAGCACCGATAGATAAAGTTGCTGCAAAAACACCTGCTAATAATGCTGCTAATAATTTGTTCATGTTAAATTTCCTTTAATTAAATTGAATGTTATTTCTAAAAATACTACTGACTTGCCTGACTTGCTTAAACCTTAAGATTTAGCAGCTTCGTGTTTTTTGCTAGCTAAATGTTTTTTGCTAACCAAATGTTTTTGTGCTACTTTTTTAGCTGCTGGCGCAGCAATTGCTGCGTCTTTTGCTGTTGGTGCAACTGCTGGTTTTGCTGTTTCTGTTGCAAAAGCACTTACACTTAAACTGCCTACAATTAAACCTATTACTAATGCTGATGTAAAATTTTTCATTTAAATTTCCTAATCCATATAAAATTAACTTGTTTAACTTTAGTTCACTACTTCTAAGGTTTACTACTCTGATTTACTTCGGGGGCAAACACGTTAGTTGCTGCCCGTGAAATGAACTATACGCAGCTAAACTTACTGCAAACTTACACGTTTTAATTTTTTTAATTGGCACAAAATACATGCGTATATTGATAGTTGAAGATGATTTAGTACTTGCAGATGGCTTGAAAAACTCGCTCATGCAATCAGGCTATGCGGTTGATTTGGCGGTTAATGGCACAGATGCTGATGGTATTTTGGTGTATCAAGGCTTTGATTTGGTAGTGCTTGATTTGGGCTTACCCAAATTAAGTGGCTTTGAGGTATTAAAACGCTTGCGTTCACGCGGCAGCAAAACACCTGTGTTAATTTTAACTGCTAATGGCAATGTAGATGACCGTGTAAAAGGTTTAGATTTAGGCGCAGACGATTATTTAAGCAAGCCCTTTGTACTGGCCGAACTCGAAGCACGCGCGCGCGCTTTGATTCGGCGAGGGCAGGCAGGGGGTAGCGCGATAATTAGCGTTGGCAAATTACAATTAGATACCGTAAACCACGCAGCTAGCTATAATAATGCAAGCCTTAACTTATCGGCCCGCGAGCTAGCGGTGCTAGAAATTTTGATGCAAAAAACTGGAAAAGTGGTGAACAAAGAACAGATGTTGGAAAAACTTTGCAATTTTGACGAAGACATTAGTGATAACGCTTTGGAGGTTTATTTGCACCGGCTGCGCAAAAAGCTAGACCACAGCGATATTAACATCCGCACCATTCGTGGCCTAGGCTATATGCTAGAGAATAATGCTTAAATTACTGCGATTTATGCCGGAAACCTCATTGCGCAACCAACTATTTAGCTGGTTATTGGTGTTGTTGTTGCCGCTCACTTTCATTTCGGCCATCGCAGGCTATTATTTGGCTAGCCAATATACCAACTTGGCCTACGATAAATCGCTGTATCGAACTGCACTGGCGCTGGCCGACCAAGTAAGTCTTGAAGCATTGGGCGCCCAAGTTAATTTGCCGCAAGTAGCCAAAGACTTGTTGGAGTTTGATGAAGATGATGATGTTTATTTTCGCATTGTAGGTCCGCGCGGCGATTTAATCGCCTCGCATAACGATTTACCACTGCCTAGCACTTACCCCAAGGCCGATCAAACCCAGTACTACTACGCCGTATTAAATGGTGAAAAATTAAGAGTAGCGATCTATGCACTGCCAATTTCCACTGATACCACAGCTAACACTAACCAAAACAACGTTTATGTAATGGTGGGCGAAACCCTTAAAAAACGTGCAGAGATGGCCAATGAAATATTATTTAGCATGCTGATTCCACAGCTAATTATCATCGTGTTGGTTAGCGGCTTACTGTTTTTTGGCATCAAGAGGGGCCTGCAATCTTTAGACAAACTAAAAACTGACTTAAGCCAGCGCAATATTAACGATTTAAGCCCTATTGATAACAGCAAGGTGCCAACAGAATTAAGGCCATTATTAAATGCGTTTAATGATTTACTGGTAAGAGTCAGCAGTGGAATAAGCAAAGAACAACGCTTTATTGCAGATGCAGCACATCAACTTAAAACGCCATTAGCAGGTCTTAAAACCCAAGCAGAGCTTGCCTTACGCGAAAAAGAGCCGAGCAAAGTGGCACATGCGCTAACGCAAATCAACCAAGCCAGTGGTAATTTGGCTCATATGGTCAATCAACTACTGATATTAAGCAAAGCTGAGCCCGATGGGGCAACATTTTTGGCGTTTGCGCCTGTTGATTTGCGTTTACTAGCACAAGAAGTAACCAGTGATTGGGTGGCTGCTGCGCTGCAAAAAGACATTGATTTAGGCTTTGAAAGCGCTGGATTTTCGGCTGGTAGCCAAACCGTAACGGTGAATGGTAACGCACTGTTACTGCGTGAGTTGATGAATAACTTAATTGACAATGCCATTCGGTACACACCCGCTGGCGGCCGAATCACTGTCGGTATTCGACAAGAAAATGAGATAGTCATATTTTATGTGCAAGATAATGGTATTGGCCTCTCTGAGGAAAATCAAGCCCTTGTGTTTGAACGATTTTACCGCGTACTTGGTACACAACAAGAAGGCTGTGGCTTAGGGCTTACTATCGTACAAGAAATCGCCGAACGTCATGGCGCTAGTGTCAGCATGACCAGCGAAGGCGAAGGCAAAGGGACGCTGTTTTTAGTGCGCTTCGGTATGTGAAATTGGTTTTGCCAAGTAATTAAAAACGGTTTGGTTGGCGATATAACTAAACACTTGTGACGTCATTCATACAAGGCCATCATAATAAACCATTTTTAGCACAGCATTATTGACGTAGCAGGCTTTTCCATGCGAGTATAAATGCCCAGCAGCAATTTTAGGCGACGCTAGAAAAATGGTCGATTTATCAATCATTTACAGTAAGACTGGCAAAGGCTTGCGTGCGCGTAATGCTGCTGACGCAGGCTTGTCTACCAAGCAACTCAAACTACTTTCTTTTATCAATGGCAAATCAAAAGCCGAAGAGATTCTTACACAATCAAACGAATTCAACGAAAAAGAACTTGCTGGTGCGCTTAAGCTCCTGGAGGCGGATGGCTTTATAAGGCCATTAGTCACCCAATCTAAAGCGGATGATTGGGTCTTAACATCAAACTTTACTCCAATGGTGGTTGAAGAGTTTAAAACTGTAGAAGAAATTGAAGCCGAAGCACACGCCAAAGCAGAGCAAGAAAAACAAAACGCAGAGCGTATTGCAGAGGAAAAATCCCAAGAAAAAATACGCTGGAAAGCAGAAATTAACGCGCGTAAAGAAGCTGAAGCGAAAGAGAAAGCGCGTTTAGCGCAAGAGCGTGTTGCGCGTGAAGCACAAGTAGCTCGAAAAAAACAAGAAGACCAACAAAGAAGAGATAATGAAGCGCGTGCGAAAGCCGAAGAAGAGGCTAAATTAAAAGCGCAAGCAGATGCGAAACGTAAAGCACAAGAAGAGGCCGATAGGCTTGCTAGCGCCGAAGCAAAAGAAAATGCACGCCGTGAAATAGATCGTATTAATCGAGAAGCAACACAAGCGCAAAAAGA
The DNA here is from genome assembly GCA_025351225.1 of Methylotenera sp. Taxonomy (GTDB): domain Bacteria; phylum Pseudomonadota; class Gammaproteobacteria; order Burkholderiales; family Methylophilaceae; genus Methylotenera_A. The sequence continues at coordinate 19,628 of JANXWL010000055.1, forward strand.
GGCAGAAGAAAAAGCCAAAATAGAGGCGCAAGAACAAGAACAGAAACGTCTTGAAATAGAACACCTTGCGCAAGAAGCCGCTAGAGAAGCCGAAATAGCCAAGAAAAAAGTTGAGGCAGAAGCGCAACTTAAAATGGAAGAAGCGCGACTAGAAACGGAACGGCTTGCAAAATCAAAACAGGCACAATTAGAGGCCGAACGCCTTGCCAAAGCAGAAAACGATGCGCAACTAGAAACTGAGCGCAAAGCCAAAGCCGAACAGAAAGTACAGGAGGCGGCAGAGCTGGCACGTATTAAACAGCTTGAAAAAAAACAAGCGGATGCTGAGGTAAAAGAACAGGCACGTTTTGAAATGGCAAATATTGTGCGCAAAGCAGAAGAAGAGCGCAAACAAGCTGAGGCGACAGCCAAAGAGGCACGACAAGAAACCAAACGAAAAATTAAGGCCGAAGAACAAGCGCGCATAAAAGCTGTGCGCAAGGTAAAACAGGATGCGGAACAGGCACTTATTGAAGTCGAAGCAGCCGAAAAAAACAAAATTGCACTACAAAAAAATATACAAGAAAACTCTGCCCAGCTTGAAGTAGAGTGCATCGCTGATGAGGCAAAAGTTGTCGAAGATACCAATAAAAATGCAGATTTAAAAGCACTAGCACAGGCTGAACAAATAAGACTTGAGCAAGCTGAAGTAGATAAAGCAAACTTAGAACAAGCTCGCGTAGAGTCCATGCAACAAGAAGTCAGTAAGCAAGTAATTGAGGACAAAGAGCATCAACTAGCCGCCCGAGAAAAAGCTGAGAAAATTCGTGCAAATGCTGAGGCCGAAGAACAAGCGGCGTTAGAAGCCAGAAAAATTGCTCAGCAAGAAATGGCACGCATTGCCCGCGAGGCCGATGCATTACGTGCGCAGGACAGCAACGTACCAACCAAACCAGTTTCAAGTAAGTCCACTTTAAATAAACCCCGTTCAGATAAACCGACTAAAACCAAATTTGCCAAAAGTAGATTTAGCAATACCAAATTTGATAAAACCAAACGTGGCAGAACTAAGTCTACAGATGATCATGGCTTTGAAGATTCGTATACCGACCAAGAAAATAAAGCCGCTAAAAATGCAGACATAAAGGCCAAAAATACGGCCATTATTGAGGCGCGTGATGCAGCAAATCGTGCAAATAAAGCTGGAAAATGGCAGAAGTTGTCGACCAAAATACAAGAACAAGCCAAAAACTATATGTCCAACATTAATGTTGGAAAATGGCTTGCTAAGCTACTCAAAGTTACCTTAATTTATGTGCCACTTTTAGCTATTTTATGTGTAGGTTTGCTAAGTTTTGTTAACATTAGCCCCTTAATTTCACCAATTCAAAAGCTAGCAAGTGACAGCTTTGGTAAGCCCGTAACTATAAAAGAAGTGCATGCATCGCTTTGGCCGCAGCCTCATTTAATGCTGGGTGACGTTGCAATTGGTGATACGTTAAAGGCCAAGGCGATACAAGCAACTCCGGATATAAGCACCTTGTTTGAGAGCGTAAAGCGTATGCAATCACTCACCATTAGCGGGTTAACAATTGAGCAAAATAATGTAGATGAATCATTGCAACTGATTCAAAAACTGGGTACTGCACCTTCTTTAAAAATTGAGCAATTTAACTTGAGTGATTGTCGTTTTAAACTAAACGACTTAGTGCTGGAGCCCTTTGATGGCAAGCTTGTTTTAAATGATGCACACGAGCTTAATTATGTGGACTTACACAACGCTGACCAGACTTTATCAGCACAAATTAAAACGCAAGGCAGTCAATATGATGTACGGCTAACGGCCACCCACTGGCCGTTGCCGCTTAACCCAAAAATAGTGTTTGATGAGCTAAAAGCACATGGCACATTGACGCAAAACCAGCTTATTTTTAGTGAAATTAATGGGGCAATGTTTGGCGGTAATATCACGTCAAAAGCCACACTGAATTGGTCTAGCGGCTGGCAAGTAAGCAGCGATTTTACGCTGACCAATGCTAATACACAGCAGTTATTAAGCACCTTTGCTAGTAGCGCAAAAATTGACGGCAAAGCAAATTTAACTGGCACTTTTGCGTCACAATCTACAAGCGCCGCTTTGCTATTGGATAAGCCAACTGTCGTCGCAAGCGTAGACCTGAGCAATGGCAAAATTAACGGTGTAGATTTAGTACATGCCGTGATGTTTAATCAAAGTGCATCACTGATGGGCGATGCGACGTCTTTTGACAAATTAACTGCCAACTTGCAACTGAAGAATGAACAGTATCAGTACAAACAAATATCGCTTGATAACAAACAGTTTGATGCAAGCGGCGATGTTACTATTGAGCAAAACCAAGCTATTACTGGCAGAGTGAAGGCTAATTTAGTTGCCCAATCTCGACGTTTACAAGCTAACTTTAGCTTGGCAGGCTCAATCAACAATGTAAAACGGCAGTAGCGTTATTTACATTATTTTGGGGCCTTACTTTCTAAGCCCTAAAAAATCTGGCTTGCCTAACTCACAACCATTATGACGTAAAATGTTGTAGGCCGTAGTCACGTGAAAATACACATTTGGCATCACCCATTTCAGCAGATAATCTTGCCCAGTAAACTGTAAATCGACTTTGCGTACAGTGATAGTAATTGGGCGTGTTTCGCTGCTTTCTAATTGTTCAGGCTTAACCGATTCAATAAAGGCGATGGTTTTGGCAATGCGCGCTTGTAGGTCGGCAAAGCTAGCTTCATCGTCATCAAACTTAGGCACTTCTAGGCCAGAAAGCCTAGCAGCCGCGCCTTTGCTCATGTCTGTGGCAATTTGCACCTGACGCATTAGTGGGTACATATCGGCAAAAAGTCGTGCATTTAATAGCACGCCATGCTCAATACTTTTGGTATCGGCGTATTCTTCGCCTTTTTTTAATATATGCGCTAGATTATTTAAAGCGCGTGTGAGCGGGGCAATACTGGCATCGAACATTGATAACATAATAGCATCCTAAAATTGGCTTGATTAGGATTAGATTTTACGCCTAAACTTGAGTCTAAAGTCTGCTCAGACTAAATTTAACTGGGCATAAAACTTAGTTAGTCCAAAGTGTAAAAGTAATAAGTTATGCGCGCGCTCTGCGCTCTGGTCCATCAGGCACATCGTCATGACGCCTATGTTGCGTTGTGCGTCGCTCTTGGCTGTTGCGATTAATCGCAATTTGTTCGCTTTGTTCTATCGCTAACGAAGAGTCTGTTTTTAACCCTAAACGTCGCGTGGCCAACACTCTTTTTAAAAGACCATTAAAGTTAGACTCTAGTTCTGGGCCGTCGTCTAAACTTTGGTCAATTACATCTTCAAGCTCTGCAAAACTAAATGGTTTACGTAGCACATGGCGAATGCCATATTCGTTTGAAGTACGCGCTATACTCTCGGTCAATTGGCCAGTAATCATGACACAACTGGCTTGTGGAGCCCTACGGCGCAACACTCTAGCATAGGCCTGCAAGCCATCCATGCCAGGCAAGCCATAATCTAATAGTACTAAATCTGGCGTAAATTCTTGAAGAACCTCGATTGCACTAATAGCATCGCTAGCAATTCTGACATTGGGAGAGCGGCGATTAAGAAAGCTTTTTAAGTTTTCTGCCAAAATATCTTCGTCCTCCACGATTAGAATTTTTGTTGTGGGCAACATAAGTATTCTCCTTGAATCAAAAAATTTTAGCTATTGTCGATAACGATTGAAGCATTATTCTTAGTGTAATAAACCAACAAATAATTAATGCACTTTTTATAAATTTTATACAGCTATTGTAGCCGTGCACGTAGTGTGCCAACAATTAATCACTCTAATAAATGGGTAAATTTACCACGCCAGTAAATGATTTAGCACCTTTTTATCACCACGAAAGTGCAACCAATTAAATGGGTATATTCCCCATGTTTGGGGAATATACCAATCAATTATGGGGCTTAAATTAAACAACTCTAAATAGCAAAGACCTAATGTCAGATTGACTTAGCAGCCAACATTAATCATTTTTTATAGTTGGAACGAAAATTGCATTAAGACTCACATGACGGTTAGGTATTGCCGCCAATTGTGAATTGTGACATTGACGATTCGCGACAATTCGATACTTGACTTTGGAAAAGATTTATAAAAGGAGCTTAATCATGAAACCAAGAAAATTAATGAAAGTGAGCACGATACTAAGCTTAATATTGCTTGGTTCGTCCTTCACACTAGGCAGTAACGTCTATGCTAAAGGCGGCATTGGCGGAGGCGGGGGCGGCGTTGTAGTGCCCGCGACAGGTGGAGGTGGTGGAACTGTTAAGCCGCCCGCTAAAAATCTCGTGGCGCCAGTATTTGTGCCATCACTAGCTAACCCCTTTCCATTTAGTGGTGCAACTGGTTTCGGTGCCACTGGCATTGTGCAAGATGCGGTCGTTGATAAGGACAACCTAAATGGTCACGTGGCTGGTTGCTCGGGCTCTGCTACTATTGATAGTAAAAATATTGTGATACCGTGTGGCTTAATAGTACAAATGCCTGCTAATACAGTTAGTTGGGCTGCATATGCCGAACCTGATCCGCTTGGTGTGATTAAGGGTTTAGAAATTAATGTAGTCGGCAACGTAGTGGGTGGCAGATACATAGCTGCACTCGCCTACATTTCACAGCAATCTTTACATGGTGGTAGCGGCAATATTACCAATATTGATTACACCAAGGGTGAAATCATCATCGACGGCGTAACAACGCTACAAATCAACGACCCTAATGGCCGTTTTGGTCGTGCACAAAGCCCAGACCCACGCTTTAGTGTTGATGACCAAAACCCAACCATTCACTCGGCAACGGGCTACCCAATGTGTGTGCCACGCACCTTGACTGATCCGACTATTGCGGGCAATCCTGATGACCCACTCTGTCCGCAGAAAAATCGACCTTTAGCAGCTGGCGGTTGTCGCAACTTTGGGCAAGCAGGCTTTGCGCCACCCGTTAGTGGCGAGCTGAATGTACCTATTGCTGGCCAAACCTATTGTAGCCAATACGTGATGCCGGCTATTGATGGTGCAGCTGAATATCCACTTGGTACAAAATTGGTACAAAGTAATGCGCCACCATTTAACTTTAAAGTGATGATTCCTGGCACTAAGGACCCTGACCCTAGGCAGCAAGCGCCATTTGAGGTGGGTGATTACCTAGCTTACTCTGGTACATTACTCAGCAACGGTACGGTATCTGCCCATACCATTGAGACTAATGTTGGTATTTTCACCCAGCCAGGTACGCAGCCAAGCTACGTTTCGATTAGTGGATTTGGCATAGGCACTGCTGACCCAACACCTGCATCTGTGAATGGTATCGCACAAGAATCTACTAACCGCATCCATTTAGAGGCCTCAGTAAGCGATTTTAGAACACCAATTGATATTTACTATATTGATGAGGCGAATGGTGGCGTGTTACCAGGCGGCATTATTAACCGTTGGGTAACGCCATGGGAGATGACAGGTGAGTGTCCTCCAGCCAATGGCTTACCCGCAGCAAACGGCGGCAATGCACCACTGGCTGCGGCTTGTAACGGCGTAACAGGTGGCATTTCAACGTCACTCACTGGGCCGCAAGTGCAACGTGACAGAATTCGTGCGGTTAAATCACCTACTGGCTTACTCAACCAACCATCACGCACAGTTAGGGTAATGGCGCGTTCACTTTGTACGCCAAAGGCTGCTGTTAATAATGGTCCTGGCTTAGTAGATGCTTGCTTAGCAACCGCTAGCCTGCCTGCTAACAAAGTAGCCAATGGCTTGGTAGCTGGTCAGTACTTAGCACCTGTGTTCGAATATATCTTTCCAGAGAATGTGAAACCAGGTGACCCTATCATTCCAAATGATATATGGCACTTACCTTTCTTACGGTTTGGTGAAACCAACGGTACGCCCGCATTAAATCCGCTACCTTGGTAATTATTTAATCAGTCAGTCACATAAAGGTCGGGAGTTTTAAGGTTACAAACCTTAAAACTCCCGATTTTTTTATATAAAAACATGACTCAATAATTGGGTAGCCACATCAAAAATTTCCCCCATAATTGGGGAATTACTGCGCATTTACTCCATAACTGCAAAAAGACCAACCCTAGTATTTATAAGGCCTTCAGGGCATATTGAACCAGTTTACAAAGCTGGCACGATAGCTGCTAATCATCATTTAGGAGCATTGAAACTAAAAAATTATAAAGGCTTGGTAATTATTAACACCAGTATATAAAGCAAGCAAAAGAGACGAAATCACCAATGATTAACCTAGGGACAAACTCAAGCACAGTATGCGCTAAACAAGCGTATCTTAAACAAACAATCTTGAAACAGGCCATCTTGTTAAGCACGCTGCTATGCCTTTCTGCGTTAATTTGCAACCATGCGCATGCAGCCAAACGTGCTGTTGGTGTTGGCGCTGGTGTCTTTGCTGCACCAAGATTGATAACCCCTATCGTGCCACCCCAATTTGACATCACTGGTTTTATTCAAGAGGCCACGCTTGATAGCAATAGTAGTATTTGCCAAGCTTCGGATGTGCGTTTACAAGGCGGCACCGTGAAAGTAAATGGCATTACGGTGATTATCCCCTGCAAC
>JANXWL010000061.1 GCA_025351225.1 Methylotenera sp.
AAATACCAATGTGGTAGCTCTTTTTGTAGCTTGGCGATGGTTTCTTGCTCAGAATAAGTTTTGCTGGTTGTCATTTTGAACGGGTTTTTATGGCAATTTAATGAATGGAGGAAGCTACTTTAGTCAAGGTATGTGTATCCACGCCTTCCAAAAAATGTTCAAAATCAGTTTTCTTCAGCATCCAGCTAGCAAAATTATTATTTGCTACAAAGTCGCCAAAGGCCAAGTCAACCACGCCATCTTCAGTCATTAGTTTAAGGCTAAGCTTACTTTCAGATGGCTTATCTGATTTGACCAAAATGAGTTGTTTTGCATTTAATTTTTTGGCTAGCCAAGCAGCTAAACTGTCTGAAGTTACATCCCAACTTTGTGGAATGCTATCATCTGAAAGCACCATATGGCTTGGCATCCAAACAATAGCGCGATGCTGCCAAGTACGCTCATCTATTTCGCATTCGGTTCTTGCAATAGCTAATAATGGGTTGATATTGGCTAACACAAGCGCAAATTGATCCATCGCCATCACAGCTAATTTATGCGCACAGGCATCGCTAATTTTTGTTAGTTTTTGTGCTTCTCGCACAGCATCAGCAAAAATGCCACCGCCTGGTACGATGATGATATTACCATCACTATATTTTACAAATATTTCTAACCAACGTTCTAATTCTGGCGAGCCTAATAAACTACCGCCAATTTTTACTACCCACATGGATGAACCCTTAATAAAACGTTCCGTACAACTTTCCAATGTGGCCATGATCTTCCTTTCAACTCAATAACTTAAGTAAAAGTATGCTGCATTATTTTTTATGTTATACCCTTAAATATGTGACAGATTTTTATTATTGTTATCTTTGTTTTTATCATAGTTAAGAGGCCTCAATCAGAGCCTCGTAAAATACTTTATTATTGTTGTAAAGCTAAACGCTTTATCTAGCGTTTCGGCGAATTCTTTTGAATCGTCCGAGTCCGCTACTATACCGCCTCCCGCGCAAAAACTTAATACATTTTTACAATTGACTGCGGTACGTATGGTGATATTAGTATCCATATCGCCATCAAAACCAATATAGCCAATTGCGCCGCAATACAAGCCACGGCGATGCGGCTCTAATTCATCAATAATTTGCATAGCGCGTAACTTGGGTGCGCCCGTAATTGAGCCGCCAGGAAAGCAAGACCGCAACACATCTACTGCGGTTTTATTGAGCCTTAGCTTAGCCACAACAATACTAACCAGATGGTGGACATTGGCAAAACTTTGTAGTTGAAAAAGCTTGGTTACACGCACTTTTTCACAGCTTTTGCTTAAATCGTTGCGCAACAAGTCCACAATCATTACATTCTCTGCCCTATCCTTCAAGCTCGTCAATAGCTCGTTCGAGCTATTCAAATCTTGCTCAGGATCTTTAAATCGCGGCCGCGTACCTTTAATAGGTCGAGTTTCTACATGATCACCATTCACTTGAATAAAACGTTCTGGCGAATTTGAAAGTACTTGAAACTGTTGCAGTTTATTTAAAGGCAGCTGCATAAACGCCATAAACGGCGCAGGGCTAATAGTGCGTAGTTTTTTATAGGCTTGCCAACTATCACCTGTCACTTCGGCCGAAAAGCGTTGCGCTAAATTCACTTGGTAGCAATCACCCGCCTCAATATAGGCTTTAATTTTAGCAAATGCTTTGCGATATTGCGGCTCAGGTAAGTTTGATTGAATGGCAGAAATCACCTTAAATGAATCTAGCGCAGGAAACGAATGTATAACAGGACTGTAAGGCGCATTAAATCGAGCAACTAGGCCAGTCCAGTTTTTTCGTGTCTCTACATTAAACCCATGCGAAACTAGTGTGCTTGTTTTTTCACGGTGATCCACCACAAGTGCCCAATCGTAAATGCCAACCATCATTTCTGGTAACTCAACGGCTGCTATTGCATTGCTTGGCAACTTTTCCAATCTGCGTGCTAAATCATATGCAAAATAGCCCAAGGCTCCGCCAGCAAATGGCAACGCTGTTTTAGGTGCTTGATACTGATTAAGCAGATTCTTAAGCAGTAAAAATGGATCTTGTGTCGAGATGATTGACGTTTTATTTTGTGTGATAGCTGTAGTTTCACCCTGTGTCACTAGTGTTATAAACGGCTCGGCAACAATAATATCGTAACGTCCATATTGGCTGCCAGGCTTGCCAGTGCTAGCATCTAGCATCTGCCCGCTATCAAGCAACATCGCCCAAGGCTTGTGCGCAATTCGCTCAAACAGCAGGCTAGCGTCGTGATGATAAGTAAGTGCGTGATTAAGCATATTGATTCATTATCGTCAGCTGTTTTTTTGCCAAAAGTGCCACCGCATAAGCGGAAAAACACCGCTCTAAATCATGTTTTTTACTTGCACTAATACGCTCTGCAAGCAACATAGTCTTCATAGGCGGCTGGTAAGCTAGTGTTAATTCAGCCGCTATTTGCTCCACCAAAAAGCTGCCCGCACCCGCACCGATAATGCGCATATTTGGCTTTAAATGCTTTAAAACAGCCACTTGCAATTGATTGATTTGTAGCGTTTTACAAGTATTAGCTAGGTTTATCCAAGTTTCCATCGGCTTAGCTTCAACATCATGCGCAACCATACGTGCTAGCCGCCGTGCTGAATCTAGCTGTGTTTTACCTTTGCCGTCGGCAGTTTCTGCCATATCTGATTCTGGCAAAAGCTCGCCCGTTAAACGGTACACATCGGCCATGGTAGCAAAATATTCAGCCGCTATATTCACTACTTTACCTTCAAAAGTTAATTTTTGCGCCAATGCCATAATTGGCGTGCGCACAACACCCGTATAAACAAGACTATCATCGGCCATGCGCGCGGCATCACTTAAAGCCACACTTTTAACGCTGCCCGCTTCAATCACAATAATATCGGTCGTGGTACTGCCAATATCAATCAATAATGCCTCTTGTACGTGCATTGCAAGCGCGCTAGCGCTAGCGTGCCAGTTTGTTGAGGCAATGTCACTCACAAAGCGTTTAACGTCAGCATAAGCCACAAAACCTGCATTGGCGGCATAAAATATTGTCTCTTTGCCGAGCAATTTCGCTGTTAAAGTTGAAATTTCTATAACGCCTTCGTGTCGATTGGCAAACAAATCCACCAATTCGCCTGTCATCGTCACTGCATGCTCTGCACTAGTTTGCGATATTTCAAAAGCTTGCAGAACATCTTTCATTGCGTTTTCTAGTTGCTCTAAACCTTTCCACAATTGACATGGCAGCTGCAAAATTTGGATAATTTCGCCATTATTGCTTAAAAGCACTGCCTTCAAATGCGCGCCACCAATATCCCAACCGATAATGGGCCTAGACAATCTGGAATTAGACATACAGGCTCACCATATTTTGTTGTATTGTTGGCCATTTAAAATCAGGGTTGATGAGCGTATTAATGATTAACTCCGCAGGATTTACGCCAGTGGCTTCGCATAAACCTGCGTAGCTAGTGGTTAGACGCGGGTTAATTTCAACAACTATGATTTCATCGCGCCCTAAATCTTCGTTGATATCAACAATCACATCAATACCTACATAACCCGCTAAATCGGGAAATGTAGCTGCAACTTGATTCGCAAGCTGCTCAAATGCGTGCCAATGCGCGCGCATACCGTTAACGACAACGCCTTTAAAGCTAAGTGTATGATGATTAATATCAATCATCTGCGTATTACAACTAAGCACTTGCGCCTTACCTTTGTGCATTACACACGAAATGCTGGCTGGCTGGCCTGCATGATAGGGTTGAATAATATGCGTACGTTGTTTTTTGTTACTCACAATCCAGTGCATTAAATTTTCTGCGTTATCGAAACATAAAGTTGCATCGCAACCCACGCCATCAATAGGTTTAGTCAGCCATTGCGTGCTTGTGTTTAACTGGGCAGATTGTTGCCACTGTTCAAAGGTAAGCGTTTCTATTGTTTTAATTTTCGCCTGCGTTAAAGCTAAAAAGGTTGCCATTTTATTGGTGGTCACTTCAATCGCATCTAAGCCGCAACCCAATACCAGCTTTCCTTGTAAGCTAGCTATTTGCGTTAAATAATGTAAAACGCCATCGGTTTCTGGCGCAATCAACCAAACTGCATCGGCGGCGTTTATTTGTGTCCTCCACACCTGCCATACGTCATCATCGGCACTCACTACCGTGCATAAGGCATTTTGTGGCGGAGCCAAACGCGCATCTATTGTTGTACTAATCTCATACGACAATTGCGCTAAATCACTCAGTAACGCATCGCGCATTAATGCACCTTCTTGTGCAAGCGAATCTGGCAATGGTGCTGCACATAAACCACCACCAGTGATAAACTCACATACCAAAAATTTTCTGAGTGACTTGTTTTGCACATTATTCCAGTAATCGACCTAAAAGACGGTGTTGTGGTGCATGCTAAATTAGGTCATCGCAGCCATTACTTGCCTATTGAGTCACAGATTTCAACATCCAGCATGCCCTTGGATATTGTGGCTACATTATTAGAATTATACCCATTTCAAACGCTATACATTGCAGATTTAGATGCTATTTTAGGCGTGGGCGAACATCGCGATACAATTGAAACTATCTGCCAAACCTATCCGCAACTCACTATTTGGCTAGATTGCGGTATTAGACAAATGAACGACCGCGCGCTATATCTAGACAAACAAATTAAACCAGTTGTAGGTTCTGAAAACATTCAAAGCCTGCAAGATTATCGCGCGATTAGTTATGCCTGCCAAAGCAGGCATGTGCTGTCGCTCGACTATACTGCAACCAGCTCCATGGGAATTAGCGAGCTGCATGACGCCGCGCGGTTTTGGCCAGATGATACTATTTGCATGACTCTAAACGCAGTTGGTAGTAACCAAGGCATTGATTTTGAAAGACTTAATACACTGATTAAAATGAATAGCACAAGAAAATCAGGCTCTAGAATTTATGCCGCAGGTGGCGTGAGAAATTTAAACGATTTGCGAACACTCGCAGGAATGGGTGTTACAGGCGCACTAATCGCCACAGCCCTGCATAATAAACAGCTGACAGCTGATGATATTAAAAGCTTAGGTCAATAAAAAACCCGAGCAAGCTCGGGTTTTTAAACTTAAAAACTAACTCTGGATTTGAGTTATTCCAAATTTGCATGAATCGCGCGCATACCTTCTTCGGTTAAGCCTTTTGCAAAAATATTATCGGCAACAATTGCTTCTAAATAAATAAGCGTAGAAAGCTCAAACTGTGATCCCATTGGCATGCCATTTGTTAATGGGAAACTAGCATCATTACCAATTTGAATGGTTAAATCGGCTACATCTGCCATGGCAGATGATTTTTTCATTGAAACGACCGCCAATTTTGCGCCAACAGATTTGGCTTTTTTAACGAATGGTAACAAGGTTTCTGTACCGCCAGAGCCAGAAACTAATAGCAATAAATCGCCCGCTTTAATAGCAGGTGTTACCACCTCGCCAATCATGCTAACGTTGTAGCCAGAATGCACTAAACGCATGGCAAAAAAACGTGACACGAGCAATGAACGGCCTGCCCCGCCAATAAAGATGCGACCGGCGCCATCGATTAATTGCATGAGTTTTACGGCATTACTTTTGTCTGTTTCAGACAATATCGTGGTTAAACGACTTAAAATGAGTTGTTGTGAATCCATTTTTAAATTCCTTTTTTAAGCTTTATAGTTATAAAAAATCCCGACACATTGCTGGGTCGGGATTCTAATCTCACTAATTATTACAACCAATCATTTCTGATTGATTAAAGTAATTAAGCGTGTGCGATTGCTGTGATTTCTGCAGCAGAAGCAGCAGGATCAGCAGCACCGTATATAGCAGCGCCAGCAACAATAATTGTTGCGCCAGCATCACGTACTTGTGCAGCTGTAGATGCTTTAACGCCACCAGCAACTGAGATTTCTAAACCTAAGTTTAAACCAGCAACCATTGCTAAGTCAGCAAATGGTGTTTGACCAGCAGCTTGTTGATCTAAACCAGTGTGCACGCCAATGATGTGTGCACCTAATTTAGCAACTTCTTGTGTACGTGCTTTTTTGTCAGCAACGTTAATCAAGTCAACTTGTGCTTTTTTACCGTATTTGTTTGCAACATCAATGATACCTTTGATAGTACCGATGTCAGCACAACCCAATACTGTACAGATATCTGCACCAGCTTTGTAGAATGGTTCAGCTTCGTAGAAGCCAGCATCCATTGTTTTAAGGTCAACTAAAATTTTGTTGTTTGGGAATTTAGCACGTAAAGCTTCAAGCATTTTGATGCCGTTGTGTTTAATGCAAGGTGTACCGATTTCTAAAATATCAACGTGCGGTGCAACTGCAGTAGCAAGCGCAATCGTGCCGTCAAAGTCTAATGAATCTAATGCCATTTGGGTTTGTGCCATGGTAACTCTCCAATTAAAAATTATTGTTAAAAATTATATGTAAATCAATACTATCAGCGTTATAACTGCATGATTAGTAATACTATTTTTGGTGCTATTTACAACCAAACTATTTAGCCAAATATCAACAGAACGCTATTCATACCAACATTTGGCGTATTTAATGCCATTGCTTTTAAACTTGAGGCAACAATCTTAAAGGTGTAGCCGATTGTTGTCAATGTTAAACCGCATTTAACTATAATTTTATTGGTGTAAAGTTACAGTTTGATGCGATTTAGTGTGTGACTTGATTGCTTATAATTTTGCGGCTAAAGCAACTTCTAACTTGTTTTGGTCAGCCACAAAACCGCGAATACCTTCAGCTAATTTCTCTGTTGCCATTGCATCTTGGTTTAATTCAAAACGGAACTCTGCTTCTGTCATTTTTGCTGGGGCTGTTTTTGTAGCGCCAGTATCTTTCAACACTTGTACCAAAGTACCTTCAGTTGCGGCCAAATCTTGCAATAAGTTTGGTGAAACAGTTAAGCGATCGCAACCTGCAAGCGCGATCAACTCGCCAACGTTACGGAAAGATGCGCCCATGACAACGGTTTTAAACCCATGCTCTTTATAGAAAGCATAAATTGCGCGTACCGAAACCACACCAGGGTCAGTTTCTTGTGTGTACTCTGTTGTTGGATTTTTAGCTTTGTACCAATCTAAAATACGGCCTACAAATGGTGAAATCAAAAATACGCCAGCCTCTGCGCAAGCACGCGCTTGGCCAAAGCCAAATAGCAATGTGAGGTTACATTGAATGCCTTCTTTTTCTAAAATTTCGCCCGCTTTAATGCCTTCCCAAGTTGAGGCTAGTTTAATCAATACACGGTCTTTGCCCACACCAGAATCTGCGTAAAGCTGAATTAATTTACGGCCTTTAGCCACCATTGCATCTAAATTGAAAGACAAGCGCGCATCTACTTCAGTAGAAATGCGGCCTGGTACCACTTTGGTAATTTCTGTACCAATTAATACCGCTAATTTATCAGCCGCGTTATCAATTTGTTGTTCTTTAGTGCCGCCTTGCGCTTTTGCATACGCAATCGCTGTTTCAATTAATGGTGCGTATTGTGGCAGTTGGCTGGCTTTTAATACTAAAGATGGGTTTGTGGTTGCATCCACAGGTTTTACGCTTTTAATCGCTTCTACATCACCTGTGTCGGCTACGATTGTGGTCATGCTTTTAAGTTGGTCTAATAAATTTGCCATGGCATCCTCCTAAATGTTAATTACTGAGTAGATTTTTAAGTGCTAATTATTTCAGTCGCACATTATAACTTAATTTTTTTAAGCTTAATTTTTTTTGAATGAGATTAGTTACATGAGTTGACTATTTATTTAACTCAATAGTGTTTAACTCACTATTGGCATGCTTAAGCTAAAACAAGTTTGTTTGCCCACTTCGCTTTGTACACTCACGCTACCATGATGTTTTTCTGCGACAATAGTCACGAAGTACAAGCCCAAGCCAGCGCCCTCTGTCACTGCGCTACCCGTGCCAGTGTTGCTTGAGCTAGCTCGGCTAAAGCGCTTAAAAAGCTTCCCTTGATCTTCTACAGAAATACCTGGCCCGTAATCGGTAACACTAAAAATGGCTTGTTGGTTTTCAATGCTCAATTGGATGCTAATGACTGCATGTTGTGGTGAAAATTTAACTGCGTTTAAGATTAAATTAAGTAAGGCTCGCTGCAACAAACCAAAATTGCCGTTTACCCATACATTATCAACAATATCGCGTTGCAGCTTGATGTGTTTTTGGGTTGCTGCCTCATAGGCATCATCTGTCGATTGATGCACAAGGCCAGCAAAATCCAGCTCTTTAAAACTGGTGTTATCTAGCATCTCTGCGCGTGAGGTTTGCAAAAAATCCTCAGCCATTTGCAAAGCCTGTCCGATGGGTGCAGCTAATTGCTGCTTTACTGCGGGGTTTTGTTCTAACAACTGCAGCGCCCTAGCCAATGGCGCGCGCAAATCGTGTGAAATAAACGCTAAAGTTTCTTTGCGGTTATCTTGCAAATAACGTAGTTGTTCGCCCGCCGCACGCACCTGTGCAATTCGTGCATCAAAGTGATCGTAACTCACATCTGCTGGTTGGGTGGGAGAGTTAGTAAGGCTATGTTTTAAGTGATTTAATTCGTCATCTAAATAGCGTTGTGCAGCTTCTAGCTTACGCCAGCTCCAAACGGGATAAGCCAATAAAATTGAAAATAAAGTAGCGGCTGGTGGCAACCAAATATCTAACATTTGAGGTAGCAACGCTGCACAAAAACCAAGCGCAACAAAATAGACTAAACTTGAAACTAAACCTAACAATGCCGATAGTTTAGGTAGCCAAAACAAAGGCAATAGCGCGAAGCACACTAAAACCAAAATAGTGATTGGGCTATTCACAGTTTTAATTAAGTGATTAGTGCGAATGGATTGCAGCACATTGGCGTGATACTCCACCCCTGGCATTAATTGCTGTGCGCTAGAAACCGATGTAGAAAACGTATCGCCCAAACCCGACGCGGTTGCGCCAACCAGTACAATTTTGTTTTGAAATAAACCTTTGGTATATTCACCCGCTAATACTTGTGCATATGAAATAGTTAAAAAATGTGAAGAAGCACCCAAAAAACTGATTCTGCGCTGATCACGGCGGACTAATGAAAGGTTACTAGGCGAAACATTAACTGTAGCATCAGCTTGATTAGAAAGAGCAAAGTTATTTTTACTAGGCTGATGTTGCGCCACATTTAAAATAGCTTGCGCAAAATGTTGCCAAACAGGTGCGCCTACACCCTCATATAAATAAATACTGCGTGCAATACCATCATCATCTAACACTGCATGTACGCGGCCTAAATCGGCAGCATTACTGGCATATTCACTTAACGGTAGCGTTTCTATTACTTGACCGTTAAGCCTCGTCGATTCTAGCATTACAGGCAGAACCACATTATTAGCTTGTTTAATAGCAGCGGCTAAAATTGCGTCGGCATTGTGATTGTTACTTGTAGAATCTGGCTCTGAGAAAATAATATCTAGACCAATAGCGGCTGCACCTTCTTCATGCAAACGCTGGAGCAACTTAGCATGCGTTTCTCGCGGCCAAGGCCAACGACCAAGCACTTTTAAACTTGCTTCATCAATACCGACTATAACCACATCATCGGGCGCGGGCTGATGATGCAGCTTTTGCCCAATATCAAACAGTAAATTATCCACCCGCGAAAACAAGCCTGTGCTAAATGTAATCAGCGTCAACGCCATTAAAATCAGGGCTGTAGAGGCATAATCATTTGCAACAAATCGCTTCATGACTGACCACGACTAAAAACTAATTTTATCGTGCTAACAATCATATTACTCAACATCACCAAAATAAATTAAGGCGGTGATGCGTTAAATTCAAATTGAGCATCTGCACCTGTGGCGCCATCCGCCTCTACATAGCGCAAAATCAGCGTTTGCTTGCCGTATTCTTTAAGTAAAAAATTAAACGTTGCACCTAAGTCTGTTGCATGCCAAACATTGTTTTGCTGATTTCTTTTGTTATACAAAACAGCTTCATAACGCAAACCTTCTGGCGCCTTAATTGTATTAATAAATACCCGATTATTGATTACTTTTACGGTCAACTGGCTTATATCAGGCGCAGGCGGCAGTGCTTTATAAGTAAAGCTTGCTGCTGGCATATAAGGGCCTTGATTATCACCATCGATACTGGCTAAACGCCAAAAATAGTGGCCTGGTGATAAATCTTTTTCTGGCTTAAATGTGTTTGTACTAAGCTGGCGGCTTTCTACCAGCTCTTTAAAATCAGCATCTTTTGATAAATCCAACTGGTATGCTTTAGCTTGTTCAACCGCTACCCAAGCTAGCTCTGGCTTAGCATCGCGCACAAACGAGTCTTTTGCAGGTGTACTTACAGTAGGCGCAAATGGCCGTGCATGTAGCGTAAATTCATGTACTGCATCGTAGCCTTCTAAACCTTGTTTATCTTGTGCCCGCACTTTTAAAAAGTAATGTCCATCGGGCAAATCGGCAAAATGCAAACTAGCCCCTTGGCTTGTTGCAGCAATGTTATTAAACTGCGCGTCGGGTGATACTTTGCCCAACCAAGCCTCTGCACCCTGTTGCGCGGGCAAACTAAAGCTAATTGGTAAGGTATGTAACTTAATTGGCAATTGGTCGGTTGCAGGCGCTGGCAATAGCAATACAGGTGGTAGTGGTGCCTTTCCGCCTTCAGATAAGCTACCAAAACCTTTGGCCACACCGACTTCCTCGCCCGCTGCAATAAATCCTACACTACCCTCTAGCGTTTCTTGGCGAATGCTAATGTCGTCACTGGTAACGCGGAATTTAGTACCGCGCACCGCGGCCACAGCTGTTGGCGTAATAATCTGCATTTGATTACCTTGCACATGCGCAGGGTTGGCTTCAGCCTCTAGCTTGCCTTGCTGCAAACGCAACTTGGTATCGACCATGCCGCCGCCGCTGTACATGCTGAGCGTATCTAACGTTAAGGTGGAGTTGGGCTGCATGCTAACAATAGAGCCATCTGCCAGCTTGATATTCAGCTTACTATTATCGCCTGTCACCAACACCGTACCTGCGCTAAGCTGTTGGCCTATAGCAAGCACCTGCACGCTATTATCTGCCTTTAAAATACCCACTTTACCTGTCGCCAATGCCACTTCAGCCGAGGCTGGAACCTGTTTCATTAAAATAAGCGGCACGCGCAGCAGCGACCCTATCGGCATACGATAGGGATTTTTAATACGATTTAGATTTTGTAATGTGCGCCAATCATCGGGATTAAGCAAATATCGATTGGAAAATTGAATTAAATTATCCCCTGGACGCACGCTATAGCGCCATTCTGGCTGACTCTGTGGCTGATTTTTGGTTTGGTTTAGGGGCTGATTTTGCTTGTTTGCAGTCGCTGCAACCGATACTGTGCCTAATTGTGCTGCTAAAAATGCAAAAAGCAGTAGATTATTTACTGCTTTTAAAAACCAGTTATTAAGTAAAAACGGGGGACTAACCTTCATGGGTTTAACCTTAAAATATTCCTAGCTCAGTCTTTCTAAGCGATAACCTTGGTGATAAACCGAGGTTAAGCGCCATCCATGCTCTGGCAATAAAAGTAGCTTATTACGCAAATGGCTTACATGCACATCAATGGTACGCGTATCAATATCGGGCGTTGTACCCCAAACCACTTTGGTTAAATGACCGCGCGACAACAAAGTACCTTGTTGATCGAAAAAATACAGTGCAAGCTCGGTTTCTTTTTCAGTTAGCTTTACAAACTCGCCATTCACTTCAAATCTGCGCTTGCCAAAATCCACGCTTAAATGTCCAAATTTAAGCACTTGATTTTTATTATCTTTTGCATGATTTCTGCGATGGAGTGCATTTAGCCTTGCAACTAGTACACTGGCAACTGGTGGTTTAACAATGTAATCATCCGCGCCCGATTCAATCACTTTTACAATGTCTTCTTCTGCATCGCGACCTGTTAAAAAAATCACGGGCGGGTAGCTACCTTTTAATTTTAAACTGGATAGCACCTCAAAACCGCTCATGTCGGGTATTTCCCAGTCAAACAAGCATATGTCAAACTGCTCGCTAGCCAAGGCTTTTAAACAGGCTCGGCCTGATACAAAATGCTGCACCAAATGCCCTGCGGTCTCTAGGGTGTTCACTATATCTTGTGCAAACGCAAGGTCGTCTTCTAAAAAGGCTATTTTCATTGATGTTTAATGCCTGGTTGTGTCTGTTTTTATGATTGTTGTGTCTGTTTTATAGTTCTACGGCAACACATTATGCCATTCTAAAATCACAATTGACAATATTTGTTAGCTTAATTTAGCTGGCTAACTGCGCCATCAATAACACTGTAACCGTCATATCCGCACTGGTGCCGGGGTTTAAGCCACGCTTTTTAAGTACTGCGTCAAACTGCAATAAAGGCGTTTGAAAGGTTTTTGGGTTATATGCCTTCAAAAAATCCGCCTCGTGCGCAGCCGCTTCAGCTTGCACCATTTTTGCAATTATTTCACCGTATTTGCGTACAACATGGCTATCTAAAAACTGTGCCATAAAATGTAAATGCACTGCTGTTGTTGCCCAAGCAGGACGCTGCCACAGCACTAGCAATCGCCGATAGTGCGCAACTGCAACAATAATATCAGCGAAGTGATTAGCATATTGTCTTGCCACTAAATCACGCGGCGCAGCTATTTGCATCGCATTTTTCAACGTTTCTGTCGCTGTTTGGCTGACATCTTGCTGCGTGCTAGCACCCAATCCAGACGGCTTAGCCAGACGAATCGCGGCAAATGTATATTCTGCATCTTCTACCGTGGTGCTAGTTAAAACCACATTAAGTTTAGTTAAAAAATCTGCCTCACCATCCAGTAAAGCCGCCTGTATTAATGGGGCGCACAGCAAAATAATACCTAAATTGGTGTTGCAATTAACTGCGTTTTGCGTAGCCTGCACGCTTTTTAAAATGCGCTCACCAAGGTTTAAATATGGCTGTGCAATCATGCTTGAAGCGGCTTCTGCGCTTAACATAAAATCTTGCACTGTCATACCATGACCATCAGCAAAAATATGTACATTGCCAGGCTTTAGTGCCTCAAGCTCGCCCATACAGGCGGCTTTGAATGCATTGGCTAGCTGAATGTTTTTGCTCATAACTAACTTAAAAAATCATCTACTAAAGCTTGTGCGATATTGATTGACGTCACACTTTGTAAACCGCGCCAAGCTGGGATACTATTGACTTCCAGCACGTAAAGTTTGCCATCTTCGTCTCTAATCACATCCACGCCACAATAATCAATATCTAGTATCTGTGCGGCTTGCAGGGCAATCTCTAACACATCACTTTCTGATGTTACCTCGCACTGTGCGCCTTGTGCTACATTGTGTAACCAAGTTTCGCCTGTACGCTTCATGGCTGCGATGGCCTGATTATTCACCACAAATACGCGGTAATCGTATGACGATGTTATCAATTGCTGCAAATAAAACACACCATCCACATGCGCATCCATTGGTAATGGTGACGCAGCCTTATCAACTAAGCGTACACCCTGCCCTTGCGAGCCGAATAGCGGCTTAATGACTAGTTTTTGAGTGTTTTGCGCGATGATTTGATGAGCAGTTTGCCGCGATTCACACACCCAAGTCTTAGGTGTGGCAATGCCTGCATGATGCAGCAAAAAGCTCGTCATGGCTTTATCTACCGTGCGCTCAATTGCGCGCCCATCGTTATAAACTGTCACGCCTTGCAATTTAAGTATATGCAATACATTTAAACGTGTAGTAATTTGCTGTAAGGTGCCACCAGCAATACCTCGCACAAAAACAGCTTTTGGCGTTTCGCTAACATTTGGCAGATGAACTCTCGGTTTTTCACCCGAACAATCAATCATGCAATCTTTTAGTGAAGCAAAAACAGGTTCAGCGCCACGCGAAGCCAATGCATCAGCTAATTGCGCGCCATGCCAGCCACCTTGGCTTTCTGGTTCATCTGTAAAAATAATCACGTTCATTGATTGCATTACACCATGTCGTTAGGCCAAGTCGTTATTAGCCAAACGATTGATTCAACAAAACTTCGTTTAACTCGCCACCAACAAAACTATTACCTGTTGTTAAATTGGTGATATTGACTTTTGCAGGTGAAAATAGCATCGGGTCAATTTGATAAAAATCCATATTGTAAAACTTAAATACTTCGGCAAAGGTTTTGCCATAATCTTTTGACGAATTGCTGGGTAGCTCACGCGCCAATTTTTCGGCATCAGTATCACTACATTTAACATTTAATTGCACAAAGCCACCAAACAAAATCGCATCATTAGTGCGTCCCATTGCTGTCATAAAATCGGTCGAAATAGGCGGCAAAGGTGCAGTGCCGTTGCCAGAAATAATCGCTTGCAGCGGAAAATGCAAGGTGTGCGCCTTATGTAGCGCCACCTCTAACACCCTCGCCACTATTTGCGTTGCGCCCGCTATGCTAGTCGTTGGCGTTAAAATAAAAGTGATATTTTCAGCTTTTATTTGCGTATCGCGCACCACTTTTTCAATCACCTCAACTGGTGGAATTTTATCGGTTTCGAGCACCAAAACCGTTTTTTCTGCAGTGTCTTGATAGTTAAGCTCTTTAAATAACGCTTCACGCTGAGCAATGGCACGTGCAGGGCCAGAACCCAGAGAAAAGAACTTTTCGTGTTGCAGCGCCCAACCGGCATATTGGCTGCCAAGGCATGCCAATACTGGGGATTGAGAGGATGCATCAATAATGGTAGGATAATTTTTAAATGTTGTGCTAGTTTTTAAGCTAACGTCACCCAAGCCGCCCATGCAGATTTCCGCAATACGTCGCCCTGCCTCGGCGCTACCAGCATGCTCAATGCCCGCATCGACAATCATTGCGCCCGTGACATGTTGCAAAACGCCAATATTTAGCGCATCTGCTTGAGCAATCAGCCCAACTAAAAGTGGCTGACTAAGCTTATTAATACTAGGTTGCAGAGCATTCATTTATGTTCTTTTTTTATGTAAAAGTTTAAGATTATCACACGTGCCGTATTATAAATCAGTAGCCTAGATTAGCAGCCTAAATTAGCAGCCTAAATCAGCAACCCGCGCCAACACTTTTTGCTTAGCTAGTTTTGCGGTGCGCGCTTCAGCCACCACAGTGCAAATTGGTGCACCAGCTGGTATGTAACTATTGGGCTGCGGAATATCACACACCCATTCTGGCCAATCCATAGTAATTGGCACCTGCGTAGCTTTGTTGGCATACACAATATGATGCGCGCGCGATTTCTGTTCTACTGTTGGCCAATCTGCTAAATTACCCATGCACGCCGCTACGTGTGCCACAAATAAATCGCCCTTTTCTGCCCGATATAAATTCAAACTAGCACTTAAGCGTGGATTAATTTCTAGCATATAAACGGTATTTTCATGCACTAAAAAATCACAATTATTGAGTCCATTTAAGCTAAAAAATGGTGTGGCTTTTGTAATAAACTCTATAATGATATTTTTTACTTGCTTGGTTAAATCAATTTGGCTGACCGCACCGCCATAACGATACGGTAGAAACGCACTTGCCTCACACCATTGTTCATTAAAACCAATCACTTGCGCATTGTTTCCATTAGCTAAAAATAGGCAAGAATAGGGTGTACCTGCTTGTATTTTTTGATAATAGTGTAGCTTACTGGTTGTAAAATCTAGCGGCAATGCTCGCTTAATATGCGCCCCACCACTACCGCCAATTTGCTTTTGTAGCCAGCCTAAACTATTAACTGGACGTTCAAGTTGGGTGGGCGGGTAAGCTATTTTTAAGGTATCGCACAGACTAAAAAATGGTTGTGGCATTTTAATACTATCAACAACTTTTGCCGTATTTCCAATAAGTGGCAATTGTTGCGCAATGCTTGCAAGCAACTCTGGCTGCGCCTCAAACCCTGCGCCAAAACACAAACCTAAACAATTATTCAAGTCTATTTTTTGTAA
Source organism: Methylotenera sp. (assembly GCA_025351225.1). GTDB lineage: Bacteria > Pseudomonadota > Gammaproteobacteria > Burkholderiales > Methylophilaceae > Methylotenera_A. The sequence goes on from JANXWL010000061.1 coordinate 16,016, forward strand.
ATTCTCCAAAAAATATTCGGCATCAAACTGGCCATTTTCAATGCTGCATTGATACACTTGCTGGGCTATTTTTTGCGTATCGACATCGGCAAATGCATCAATCGCAATCACCTTAAACCCCGCACTAACGGCCGCTTGCACATAGGCACGGCTTGAAATAGCCGCGATGATAATAGTTGCGTTCAAATCGCTAAACTATGCGCTTATACTGACTGAATGTACGCTTAAAATATCACGCGATACTTCAAACGCGTTATTAAAATCTAAATGCACAGGCGACTCACTTGCCAGCATATGTTGTAACAATTTTTGCTGTGTTTTATATTTTAGCTGGCCAATCATTAGCGCGCCAATTGCTGCAATTTGTGTACCAGCGATCAATCCGCCGTCGCTCATTACCTCTACGCACTCTGCGCCAGAGGGTGAAACGGCGTTCACATCGGCAATCATTTTCAAGCTACTTGATTGCATAAAATGTACACTTTCTAGCACGCGAACGCCTGCAACTGCCGCGCAAATAGCCACTGTTGCGCTATTTAATACTTGCGTCTTAGCAGCATCGTTTGTGCCATCGACCACTTGCAATTTAAACCCATACTGTTCAAATAAAGTATCTGCATAAGTTTGCATTTGGGCGACATCTTTGTGCGCAACCAATTGTACGTTTGCGCCTTGTGCTGCAGCAATTAAGGCCGCCGTTGTACCAACCGTGCCACTAGCACCAAATATGGCAATGGTTTGACTAGCTAATGTGTGATTATGCAAATTAAGTTGCGCATCAATTTTTGCAATCATCGCAGCAGCCGTCGTAAATGCGCCCGATGGATCGGTCATCGTCGACATTTCAAACGGCGTAAACATACTTAACGCGGACGCTTTTTGCATCTCTAGCGCGACATGAATATCGCGCCCACCAAAAAACAAAGCCTCACGCTTAACACCACTTGGGCTACGCGAAAACATCGCATCTTGTGTCAGCGCTAGTACCTCATCTAATGTCACATTTGTATAGGGCATAATCTTGTCAAAACCCGCGTCATAAGCCATGTTTACGTCAAACGGGCTGGCGTTTTTTGCTGATGTAATGAGATGTAAAATAGATATTTTTAGCATACTGCTTCCCAAATTAATTAAGCCAGTTTTATTAGTTAACCCAGTTTATTGATTAACCCAGCTGAATACTTGCACCTGTATTTTTACCACGACAAATTGTAAAGCTGATATTAGTTTTGCGCACAAATGCAAGCTGTGCCTCATGTTGCAAGCGTTTTGCAAGCTGTTGATTTTCTATAATCGCAAATCCTGTCGGGCCCCACGAGCTTTGTCCAACACAAGCCACGCCGTTGTCCTGCAGCCAGCGCAATACTGCCGCAACATCTTGGCTTGCATAACGACCGCCTTGAACAGGCGCAAAGTAATCTCCATTATAAGCTTGTAAATCAGCCATATAGGCGCCAAACGCTAATAGATCTGCACGCTGCAGTGCGGGCATCATATGATCAAATACCATATTGGATAACGAATTTTGTGCTGGCTTTAGCGATTGAAAAGCTTGTAGTTCTGCCTCGCCATGCACGCCAGTATAAGCGGAATCGGCAATCAAAAGCACACGCCAATTATCAGGAAATGCTTGCCGCAACGCAATTTCAGGCAATTCGTTGCTGGTTTTTCCGCCATCAACCAATACGCCACCTTGCTCGAACGCTGCAATACCAATGCCAGAGCGCGCACCACGCTTGGCTGCGGTAGCAATTTGTGCAATGCTTAACTCTAAATCAAATAATTGATTTAGCGCTGTCCCAACGGCCAATGCCAGTTGTGTGCCCGAGCCTAAACCCACATGGGAAGGGATAGTTTGATGAACAACCAAGGTAAAATTATCTTGTATCTTTAAAGATTTAACTAGATTTTCGACTATGTTAGAAATATTTTCACTGCTTTTAGCGTCAATTAGCGTCTGCTTACTCTTTGCGATGCTAATTTCTATGCACGGCGCATGTATACTCATGCCTAAGCTGCCAAACTTACTTACCGCACTACCTTGTAAATCGATAAAGCCCATGTGCAAACGTGCAGATGTAGCGATAGTGGCTTTGTTTACGGGAACATGCGCGTGGCAATCTATTTTGGCTGGAATCTGCATATGTACACTATATTAACGCAAAGTACTTAACAATTAGTCTTAATTAAGCTATTAATCTGACGTGACAAGGCCACACTTATTTGGCACAATGTTAATTAGTTCAGTTTGTATTATTCAACCATTCATTATTTAAAATAATGCGCTTGCAATAAGGAAAAAGAATGTCAGCTCACGCAATTCCGTTTGAACAACTTCGTAACACTGATGTAGGCTCTGTAGGCGGTAAAAACGCCTCACTTGGTGAGATGATTTCACAATTAAGCGCCAAAGGGGTTCGCGTGCCAACTGGCTTTGCGACCACTGCCGATGCGTATCGCGAGTTTTTGGCGCAAGACGGTTTAGACAAAAAAATTAATGACTTACTGGATAAATTAGACGCTGACGACACACAGGCTTTGGCTATATGCGGCACGCAAATCCGCAAATGGATTATGGAGGCGTCTTTTCCTGCCGCTTTAAATGCTGCTATTGCAGAAAATTATGCACGGCTTACTGATCATTCTGCGGCTGGTACCACCTTTGCAGTGCGCTCATCTGCTACGGCTGAAGACTTGCCTGACGCTTCATTTGCAGGCCAGCAAGAATCATTTTTGAATATTCATGGTCTAGATAACATTACCCACGCCATTAAAGAGGTATTCGCATCGCTGTATAACGACCGCGCGATTTCATACCGTGTGCATAAAGGCTTTGTCCATGCTGATGTGGCATTATCAGCTGGCGTGCAGCAAATGGTGCGCTCTGACATTGGCTGTGCAGGCGTCATGTTTACTATTGACACCGAATCTGGCTTTAAAGATGTTGCATTTATTACATCAAGTTATGGTCTTGGCGAAACGGTGGTACAAGGCGCGGTTAATCCTGATGAATTTTATGTACATAAACCATTATTAGCCCTTGGCAAGCCAGCCATAATACGCCGCACTATGGGCTCTAAGCTCATCAAAATGGTATTCTCGGACGCGACACAGGCAGGCAAAAGTACCAATACTGTGGATGTTGACCCAGCGGAATCTGATGTGTATTCGCTTAGTGATGCAGACATTTTAGAGCTAGGCACTTACGCCATGACGATTGAAAATCATTATGGTTGCCCAATGGATATTGAGTGGGGCAAAAATGGTTTAGACGGCAAGCTATATATCTTACAAGCCCGCCCAGAAACCGTGAAATCGCAAGAGTCGCTCAAAAATGTAACTGAAAGCTATAAACTACAAAAACACTCAGCCATGCCTCTAGTCGTTGGCCGAGCAGTGACGCAAAAAGTGGGCGTTGGTCCAGTTAGAATCGTTTTAGATCCTGCACAAATGCACGAAGTGCAACCTGGTGACGTATTAGTGGCCGACATGACTGACCCAAACTGGGAACCTGTGATGAAACGCGCTGCAGCCCTAGTCACCAACCGTGGCGGTCGTACTTGCCATGCAGCTATTATCGCGCGCGAGTTAGGTATTCCTGCTATCGTAGGTTCTGTAAACGCGACCGACTTGCTACGCGAAGGCGAAATTGTGACCGTTTCTTGTGCAGAAGGCGAAACTGGCTTTGTGTACCACGGTGCATTAGATTTTGAAGTTTCTAGCCAAACTAATAGTGCTTTGCCAAAACCACCATGCAAAATCATGATGAACGTCGGCAACCCTGACATGGCCTTTAGTTTTGCGCAAATCCCCAATGACGGCGTTGGCTTAGCGCGGCTAGAGTTCGTGATTAACAATATGGTCGGCATTCACCCTAAAGCCATATTAAATGCAGCTGCCATGCCTGCTGCCATTCAAGCCATTATTAAAAATCGTTCACGCGGCTACGCAAGCCCTAAACAATTTTATATTGATAAGGTAGCCGAAGGTGTTGCTACCATTGCCGCCGCGTTTTACCCAAAACCAGTCATCGTGCGCACCAGTGACTTTAAATCGAATGAGTACAAAAAATTAGTTGGTGGCGATATTTACGAGCCAGATGAAGAAAATCCGATGATTGGTTTCCGTGGTGCTGCGCGTTATATGGCGCCAGATTTTCAAGAATGCTTCGCGATGGAATGTGAGTCGATGAAAAAAGTTCGTGAAGAAATGGGCTTAGTAAACGTTGAATTAATGCTGCCATTTGTACGCACTATAGACGAAGCCAAAGCCGTGACCGAAATTATGGCTAAGCATGGTTTAAAACGTGGTGAAAACGGCTTACGCTTAATTATGATGTGCGAGATTCCATCAAACGCATTATTGGCCGAGCAATTTTTAGAATACTTTGATGGCTTCTCAATCGGCTCTAATGACTTAACCCAGCTCACATTGGGTATGGATAGGGATTCTGG
>JANXWL010000095.1 GCA_025351225.1 Methylotenera sp.
GAAGCTGATATGTCGCCCAGCTTTCGCAGCAACGGCACATCGTTCCCCGAAAGTGCAGAATATCAAACTTTGGCCAAAGATAATTTTAAAGATTGGTCATTAGAAATTGGCGGTTTGGTAGAAAAACCAACCAAGTTTACATTAGTCCAAATACAGCAACTGCCAAATCGCACGCAAATCACACGTCACGACTGCGTTGAGGGTTGGAGTGCAATCGCCAAATGGACAGGCGCACCTTTATCTGAATTACTTGCCTTAGTTAAGCCCTTAGCAAATGCACGCTATGCGGTATTTTACTGCGCAGATCCAATGGAAGATGACGGCAGCGATTTTTACTATGAGAGTATCGATATGGAAGACGCATATCATGCGCAGACTATCCTTGCATACAAGCTTAATGATGAGACGCTACCGATTAAAAATGGTGCGCCTATCAGGCTGCGGGTTGAGCGGCAATTAGGCTATAAGCAAGCCAAATACATCATGAAGATAGCCTTGGTGGAACACTTTGATGACATCTCCGGCGGCAAAGGCGGCTATTGGGAAGATAAAGGCTACGAATGGTACGCGGGGGTATAATTTAGCCCCTCTGAGTTTGCGCCAAATTGGCAATTCAGAACTGCATCCGCGCTATTAATGGCACCAAGTGCTGCTATTTTTTAGGCTGAGGTTTCATCGGAATAATAGAACTGTTTGGCACAACTACTTCTTTGCTCTTTTTAGGTTTTTTAACCTCTTTATTACTTTTAATTTGACCTTTAGCCATGATGGTTCTCCTTTTATTAAGAGCTCATCATAGGCCGATAAGAGAAATTAGGTGGATTATTTTTATTTAAAATAATCATTTTTAATAAAAGCAGGCTGGAATTAATCTTGAGGTGCGTTTAAGCCATATTTTTCAATACGGTAGCGCATCATGTCTCGCGATAAACCCAATATTTTTGCCGATTTAGATACATTCCAACCTGTTTTTTCTAAGGTTTTTTGCAATAATGCCTGATTGTCTTGCGACATATCGGTTATTGGTTTTTCTAAAAGTGATTGTTTCTCAGCAACGTCAGCCACAACTTTGCGCCTTTCAATCATTAAACCAGCGTCATTCACCAGGTTTGGGTTAATAGAAATCTGATCTGTGCCAATGGCTTGGTTTTGCGCCAGCAGAACAGTTTGCTCCAAGGTGTTGCGTAGCTCGCGTACATTGCCTGGCCAGCTGTAATTTAATAGTAATTGCTCAGCCTCTGGCGTAAAGTAGAGGCCTTTTTTGCCGTAATGTTTTGCATGTAACTGCAAATAAAACTCGGCAATGCGCAATATATCTTGCCCAGTAGTGCGTAATGGCGCGGTAGATAAAGTGATGACCCGTAGGCGAAAATATAAATCACTGCGAAAGCGTCCTTCGCGCACCATTTTTTCAAGCTCTTGATTAGTCGCACTAATAATGCGGATATTCACTTTGCGTTCGCGCACACTACCAATACGGCGCACAGTTTTTTGTTCTAGTAGGGTGAGTAGCTTGGCTTGTAAAGAAAAATCTAATTCGCCAATCTCATCCAAAAACAATGTCCCGCCATCAGCAGCTTCTGCCAAGCCTACTCGACTTTCTTTGGCATCGGTAAATGCACCCTTTTCGTGACCAAATAATTCTGACTCTAGCAAATTGGCGGGCAGTGACGCGCAATTAATTTCAATAAATGGCTTATCTTTACGTGTGCCATCAAAGTGTAATGCTCGCGCAAGCAGCTCTTTACCCGTACCAGTTTCGCCATTAATTAAAATAGGTGGTAATTCGCCATTAGAAGTTTGTCGTTCAGCATCTAATATTTGCTGCACTTTTGTTTTAACCGCAGTGGTTGCACTAGATTCGCCAATAACCGCCTCTAACGAGGCACCTTTTGATTGGCATCGTTGGTAAACGGATAAAGTCTTTTCCATTTGTGCCTGACCAAGCGTTTTATCTAGCACGACTCTCAGCTCTGCTAAAGAGACGGGTTTAGCTAGGTAATCGCTCGCCCCTGCTTTCATTGCATTCACGGCTACTTGCAGGCTACCTTCGCCAGTTAGCATCACAATTTTTAGATTGGGGTCAATCTCTTGCACAGCATTAATTAAATCTAGCCCTGTCATACCTGGCATCATGTGGTCAGTCAGCAATATATCGGGATGTAGCGTTTTAAGCGTTTTAAGGCCAGCTTCCGCGCTATATTCTACGTGCGCATCCCAATCATAACGTTCTAAATACTGGCGAATATTATCGGCTAATTGATTATCATCATCGACAATAAGTATGGTGTTTGCCATTGATTTAAGCTTATATTAATTTTAAATTTATGCGATGCGGAAACTTAAGCTAGCCTGCGTGCCTTCGCCCTCGCGACTGTGCAGGCTTGCAAGACCGCCAAAGCGCTCCATAATACGTTTAACTTGCGCCATGCCCAAGCCAATACCATTGCGTTTAGTGGTGTAGAAAGGCTTAAAGGCCATTTGAATTTGTGTTGCTGACATGCCAATGCCAGTATCAACCACCACCACATCTATGGAGTTAGTGATAGGTGAAACTTCTATTTTTACTTGTAGTGAGCCACCTTTTGGCATCGCCTCAATCGCATTAGATACCAAGCTAGACAATGCCTGATTAGCCAATATTTTGTTACCAATAATCAGTGGAAAATCTTCTACTGGGCGTTTAAGTTGGTAAATAATTTTATTATTTTCAAACTGTGTTGCAAAATTTTGCATACTAGTCTCAACTAAAGAAACAACATTAAGTACCTCACTCTCCCCCGCAACAGGTAGTGAGAATGTTAAAAATTCGCGCACCCATTTGCCAAGACGATCCACCTGCGAAATAATATCTTCGGCATTTTTACGCGCAGATTCAGGATCTGCATCAATCGCGAGTTCAGCACTAGAGCGAATAGCAGCAAGCGGATTGCGAATACCGTGTGCAACGGCTGTCGACATTTCACCAATGACACATAGCGTTTCAGCTTCAGTTAAGCGCTCTTGTTTTTCGTACAGCTCGTCATCGGCACGGCGGAAAATAAAGAAAGGTATGATGTATAAAAAGGCTGCGCCAAGCGCAACAAACGCCCAAATAAGTAATTTACCGCGATTAATGGTTTGTAATAAGTTATGCGGCTCTTGGTAAATTTGAACCACTGTAATCACTTCACCATGCATGCCTGTCATTGGTATGTATGTTTCAACAAATGGTTTGCCAGGCTCAGAGACGAACGCTTGCTCGTCACCTTTAATTTTATCGCCATTGAATGAGTTTTTAGACACACTAGTATTTTTTGCAAATACATGCTCTAAATCTGCATCATTTTTGGCAATTTTGCCAATAGAATCAGGGTTGGTAGACCAAATAACCCTGCGGTCAGCTGCGTACACATTAGCTAACTTCACATCGGGCAACATGCTAATATGGTCATAGTATTGTGATCTAGCCTCGGCCGCCACTTTTTTGTCAACGCCAAGCGTCTCAAAATTAGTGCGTTCATCCAACATTTGACCAAAGCGAACTTTATGGTCAATCTGCGCTTGTTTTGTTTCTACCCATTCAACACTATTGATAAATTGGCTAGTAATGATAGCGTCGTGATTCAAAATCTCGCGTGTCATAAAATGTGAAAGAATCGAGCCAAAGGCTAGACAAAATAAAGTGGCCGAGCTTATGCCGATGATTGAAAACCAAGGAATTATTTTAGATTTTGGTTTGAAATTAATGCGCAAACCGTTGATAAAATCGGTTTTAATTATCCTACTAACCCACTTATTAGCGTTTAAACTGATGCTTTGAGACATATTAACCCCTTACTTTTAGCGTTCTGTTTTGTATCTACACAGAAACTATTGCTTATGAAGTATGAGAGTACTCGCGCCAACAATAATGGCTAGTGGGGGCAACCCTATCTTTAAATAAACAAAAACCCTACCTTTTCAACAGCTTATGGGATTTTTTCACTTTTATAGGTGAGGTTTAGAATTAGTTTTGCTAGACAATTAGCGGGCTAAGTAATTGAAAGTATAACGATAATTCTCATTCATTTAGTTTACTTTGGTGCTTATTAAAATATTTTTTAGATAATATTTTCAATACGATTATTAGGGCTGAATAGCCACATTTTTTACGATAAATTGCCTATTTTCTAAGTGAAATTCGTCTAAACCAGCCGTATTTAAGCCAAGCGTTACTTTGGCAACGCCGCCAGATGGGCAACAATCTAGGTCTTTAGTATTAAATAACTTTACTGCTGCACTCATGGTTTCTAAATCAGGCAGCGCAGATAGTTCACGTACAGATGTACCTTTTGGTAACCTTGCTTGCAAATCGTGCTGCCAGTGTTGTGCATCCATTTTAGACCAATGATCAGTGCCCCAAACGAAATATTCTGTGGCCACCACACCTGCCGCGCTGCGTGAGGTCATGCTCATTACGCTATCGTTATCGCTATTAACAATTAAAGGGTCAATGTAGCTTGTGCCCGCTTCATCAAGTCGCGTTAGCAGCACTGTTGCATCTGGTGTGTAGGCGCGATTCGCAAAAATCACTTGTGCGGTTTGCTCACAGCTTTCAGGCGTGTTGCCCAAACAGTATTGTGCTTGGTAAATATCTAAAAAATCAATAGTAGCAACCCAGCGCCCGCGCGTTACATGGCAATCTGCCCAGCGGCCATTTGCACCAAAACTTATGCCGCCCACTTGTCTGCACTCGTGCTGCACGCCTTCAAATGGAACAGTTTGTAAAGTTGCTATATCAGTGCCAGCATATGCCTTTATAGTGAATATCAGCATCAATAAAGTAATAATACGCATGTGTGTATCCTTCTAATGACTTAAATCTGTAACCAGAGGTGCTTTATAAAATGCTAATTTTATAAAGTGCCAAGTTGCTGTAAATAGTCTTGTGCCTTTTCGTAACCTTGATCTGCCGCTTTTTTTAACCAACGAACTGCCTCGGTATCGTTTTTATCGGTACCCAAACCTTCTGCATAACTGACGCCAAGATGATATAAACCAAGCGTGTTACCTTGCTCGGCGGCTTGGTAAAACCATTTAAAAGCTTCGGTATCATCTTGATGCACGCCGCGGCCATCAGCATACATCATGCCTAAATCTGCTTGCGCTTGAGGGTTGCCTTGCTCGGCGGCTTTTTCAAACCACCAAGCGGCCTCAACGTCGTCTCGCTCTACACCTTGTGCCTCACGAAATGACACCCCAAGGGCGTCTTGTGCTTGCGGCTCATTTTTTAAAGCCGCTTCACGAAACCATGCAGCAGCAGCCACGGGGTCAGTCTCTACACCCCGCCCTTCTTGATACATCACACCTAAATGACGCTGTGCGTCTGCATTGTCTTGCTGCGCTGCAAGGTTAAACCAATGCAAGGCTAGCTCATCATCTCGCGCCACGCCTCTACCTTCGGCGTATAAACCGCCTAGGCCTGACTGTCCATCAGCATCTCCAAGTTGGGCGGCTTTATTGATTAAATCAAATGCTGTTGTATCATTGGCTGCAACACTTTGGCCATTAAGCACTAGACCATTTAAGTACAGCTTGCCTAACATCGCATTAGCATTTGCAGAGCCTTGTTGTGCAGCTTTTTGAAAAGCCTCAAACGCAGCAGCATAATCTTTGTTAATTAAATCTTGCCGACCTTTTTCAAGCAATTTGTCGGCAGGTATTTGCGCTGCGCTGCTGTTAGTTAAAGACTCAATGGAGGCAATTTCTTTGCTTGCGGGTTTACCAACTTGTGAGTTTTGGCTTAATGTTTGGCTAAGCTTGGTTAAATTTTTTCCTAAGCCTTTGGCTTGCACGTTATTTGCCAAAAATATTGCAGATGCCACAAACAAAAACGTGATGCAAATAAAGCGCAGCAAGTTTTCGCTTGTGATTAAACTTGTGCAGATCATTGTACAAGCCCCTGTGCCAGTATTAGTTGCTGCATGGTTTAAGGGTTTAAGCATTTGCTTATTTACTCAACCACTTAAAGGTGCTCGCAATATTAGCCGATGAGCTACGTAAGGACACAGATCCCCAGCGATCTAGCTTGTCATTACCGTAACGCGCCATACCAATGTGGTTGCTAAGGTCACGATCACGCTCTGGGTCAATATCTACAAAGCCTAAGCCGCGACGCAGCGTCTCAATATCAGCAGGTTTGCCAGTTAAAAAAGTCCAGCCTGGTTGGGCATCTAAGCCTTCAGCATAGGCTTTTAAAGCTTTTGGGCTATCAAATTCTGGCTGCAGAGTGATAGATAAGAAAAATACATCTTTGCCTACTCTATCGCCCAGCAATTCTTGCACTTTACGTATATTGGCCATCGCAATTGGGCAACGGCCTTCTTTGCAGGTGATTAAGAAAAAATTCAGTAGTACCGTTTTTCCTTGCACCATGTCATCGTAAAAGTTTACTTGCTCACCATTATGCGTAATTAGCGGCACGTTTGGCAAAAAGCCAGTTTCTGATGCGCGCGATCTTGGCTTGCTAATGGCCGATGAGTTGGCTATTTGTGCCGCTTGCACTGTTGGGCTGGCTGCCATTTCTACTAAGCTCAGGCCTAGCCCAAGGCTTAAAAAACTGCGTCTGTCCATGACGGCTCTCCTAAAATATTCTTTATACAATCTTCCACATCACCATCATGGCGTGGTCTTCGTGCACCACGTTATGGCAATGCATTGGGTAAATACCTTTGTAATCGCGGAAGCGCATGTAAATCTCGGTTTGCATATTAGGGTCAAGTCGAATCACATCCTTGCGCCCTACTTCGGTAGATGCTGGTGGTGCTCTATTTACACTTAAATAACGATGCTCTTCATAGTGAATATGCACAGGGTGTAGCCATGAACCGCCGCCGTTGATAATTGTCCAGCGTTCTGCTGTACCTTCTGGCACTTCTGCACTGACTACATTATTATTAAATGGCTGACCATTCACCACCCACTCGCCACCACTACGCTCAAATTTCCAAGTACGACTTCTAGAAACAGGTTGATTAATATCAGGCAATGGACGCAATTTAGCTGGAATACGGCTTTCGTCCACCCCAAATGCATCAGATGTCACAATAAATTTAAGCACCTCAAAACCTGGGCTTAACAGTTTGCCAGTTGGTCCGCGTCCGTTGGTTTGCTCGGCGCGATTTAGCAGAATAATTTCTGTACCTGGTGCGTATTGTGAAAAATCGACGATAATATCAAAACGCTCCGCCACAGCTTGCTTGAAGCTTTTAGTCAGCACAGGCGCTGGCAATAAGTTGCCGTCATTAGAGATAACAACGAACGGCAAGCCATTATTCAGAAACCATTGATACGTGCGTGATGGCCCCATATTCAGCATCCGAAAGCGATATTTACGTTGTTTGACAGGCATAAACGGTTGAATTTTCCCGTTAACCGTCATTTTGTCGCCAATAGCTCCATCAAAACAAGTTAGTGGGAAGAAGTCGACGCCGTTGGGGTCAAATTGTCGATCGTGGAATACTAGACCTACATCAAACTCGTAATTAGCACCGCAAGGTAGGCGCCAACCTTTGGTTTCATCACCAAAGTCGCCCATATCTTTACCAAAATTGTTATTGGCACCGTTGTATCGTCCGTCACCAGTGTAAGCATTCCATGCATCGTAGATTGAGTTCATACCAGCTAAGCCTGCATAGACATTTTGCGAGGTAAAATCGAGTTTGTGATCGTGATACCACAGCGTGCCAAGTGCTTCGTTAGGGTCACCAATGCCACCAAACTGTTTAACGCCTGCATACACGTTAGGGTAATGATGATCCCAATAATGACCTGAATAAAGCGGATACAATGGGTTGCCATCACTTTCAGATGGCGTATGCAAGTTATGCATGTGCGTACTGGTTTGGTTAATGCCAAAGCCTAGATTTTGTGCGGGTAAATGGTTGTGAATCCGATTGAAATGTGGCTCGCCATAGCGGGTGCGGAACATAGGGCCTGGCACAACACTATCAAAGCCCCAAGCGGGCTGTCCTGTAGTGCCTGCAGGTAAATCGCGATGCCACACATGGTTAAATTGTCTTACGTGCGTTTCATACCATTTTTTTGGTGCGAAATTACCTAACTCACCACCTTTACCCCAACCTTGATGACTTAAATTTGCATAGGGAGTAACTTTATTTGAAGTTAACTCAGGAAACTCATGCAGGCAATATATTTTGCAATCACCACCAGTTAATGTGCCTATTGCATCAGGACCTGGAGTGCCACCACCGTTACCATGATCACAGTTATTTGGGTCGTTGCCAGCCACAGGCTGTTTTTCTACCAAGCGCGGTAGCTCTTCTATCCACGGCCTTGTGGGCGGGCTGATAATATCTTTACCTGGTACTGGGCAACCGCCATTGCCACCAGTACTAACGGGACTACTAATTGCCACGCTGTTATCAATACCACCTTTAGCAAAAGCTGAACGTAAACTCAAGCCTGGAATCGGCAGTAGTAGGCCAGTGGTCGCGCTGAGCATACCCATCTTCAGTAAATCACGCCGGCTTAGATTAGCCTCAGTAATTTGTCGATGCAAATCCATGGTCTTTAAAATCAATTTCTCTTGAGTGTTCATGTTGCTCTCCTAAATTGAGCGATTATTTAAAATATTCTGTAACTTTTAGAGTCGCTAGCTAGCCAATAAAATTAATTATTACAGCGCACTTATGTAACTATTTTCCCCAATTAAAAGGGAGTCAAACAAGTACTTGCATCAAATATGCCAACTTTGAGAAATTTTCTAAAATTGATTGATATGACCTGCAAGCCGCTTTGGCGCTAGACTTTTCTGATAGATTCGGTGATTTTAAAATATTTGAGTAGAACAATTTTAATTGACTGATTTGGGGAATCACACCCAGTTTTGGGGAAGTGTGCGCATAGATAATTTTTGTTAAAATTTGCAAAAAATAAGGGCGTCATAGCGACGCCCTTTTATTTAGCCAAATTAATTATTACTCACTATAAACCTTGACCTTAGCTAAACTTAAAGGCCGAGGAACGAGCTGACGGCATTGCCAGAATAACCACCACCGCCTGATGCAGGAATCTCTAACAAGTCGTCCATGCCGTTACGGTAACCATCCATTGTGACAGAAGTGTCATCACCAACTTCACCATTTGGCACATACAGTTGTGGGTGATCAAACGGTGCTGCATGCTTGGCTAGCAAAACCAGCACTACCAAGTGACTGTGCCAACCGACTGAACGATAAAGGCTTGCCGAATGGGTCTGTGCCACCTATGCCAAGGTCATCTTGGGTGCGGGTAACGCCAATGTTATAAAAGCCTTTGTCATGCACAGCTAGTTGATCGTTGCCCATAAACTCTCTAACTAAACGCTCATTTGGGTTGTTATTGAGCTGCATCGCAGCGCTACTAAATGCTGGCCCAGTATGACAGTTACTGCAATGACCCTTGCCATTAAAGATGTCCATGCCTTTTTGCTGCTGTTTAGTTAAGGCATTACGGTTACCTTCGGCATACTTGTCGAAAGGCGCTTTATCAGACACTAAAGTTGCCTCATACAGTTGAACCGCAAGTGGAAATACTAGGCTAAAGTTGGCTTCAAGCTGTGAATATGATTTACCATTGATAGTCACGGCTGTGCTTGCGTTCCACCAATCTGGTTTAAAGGCAGTACGTACCATATCTTCATAAGTACGAGTTAAGCCATTACCATCGCTTGCACGATAGTCACCAAGCACGCCATTGCCACCAGTACGCATCTCCCAGAATAGCACTTTGCCCAGTGCAATGGCATCTTGCTTATTGGCAATGAAATCTGACAGGTTAGAAGGCTAGGCGTAGCAAGCTGGCGAGTGAACCACTACCATTTTTGCCAGAACCTGAAGAGTTGCTTGAGGAACTGGGTAACGAAGCCGTACCACCTTTTGCCGAAGCGCTTGATACGGAAAGTAGTGCAGACGCACCGAATACTAACAAGCAAGCTGCGATTTCAAATTGCAACCGCTTATTGCTAAGATTTTTTGGTTTTAAATTTAACATTATCATTCCCTTTCTAACGGTATTTCAGTTTTCAATAATAAAGATTTGCTAGTTGGCTATTTGCAGGAATCATGCCAGCTTATTTTTTTACATTCAATATGCCCTGTGAGCCTTTTACTTATTGGATTTAGCTCAATTTAAGACAAGTTAGGAATAGTCAAAACTACCCGATTTTACTGGGGAATTATTGGGAATACCCAATTGATAACTACCTGTTTTAATTATAAAAAAATCGTGAGGCGCTGAGTCTTCACGATTTTTAATTTGTAAACATTGACTGCATTAACGAATATGTATTGTTTCCTCTTTGGCTGTTTTAACGCCACCTAGAAATGACTTAATAACGACAGTAGTTGGTGCTACAAATAAGGGTGGGATTTGTGCTTTTTCGGCCAGTTTATTTTTGCTGCTTGGGGCAGCACCCTCGAACAGATCAACCGTAAAGCATGGCAGAGCATTGGCACATACAGCTGGTTTACCTGGCTCATTTTTAACCAGTGTCATAGGTAATTCAACAGGTTTGCTTGCACTACCCAACTCACCTGCGCGAATGGTTTTGCTCCAAAATGTTGCGGTCATGCTCATCCCCACTGGTGGTGGTGCGTTGCCAGTAATGGCAGAGCTAGAGGCAATTATATTAAGCCTACCATTGTTATTGCTGGCTTTTGTTTTACTTTTTGTACTGAATGGTTTAGTCCAATCGACTGAGTGAATAGTCACGTTATCAGTCACCACATTGACGGTGCTGATTGTGGTGGTGGTAAGGCCACTTGCATCCGATACGCTTAGCTCGAAAACTAAGGTGCTAGCCTGTGCGGGTGCAGTAAAGCTTGGTGACAAGGTGGCCGCACCCGTCAAGTTGATTTGAGGACCTTCGATTTGCGTCCAAGCATAGGTTGCACCCGTGGTTACAGAGCCATATATCGTCACTCTACTGCGGGCTAGTACGGTTTCTGGTGCATTTACATTGCCTGCAGGTTCAAGTGCTTCGGCTCTATTGTCATTTGGTATAAATGCAACTTGGTTAGGCTGAGACTCTAACTCACGCTGCCTTCTTGAATCGTTACTGCTAGCGTTACTACTTTCGGCCTCATTCGATGACGATAACTCGCTTTGTTGCCCTTCAAAATTTAATGAGCCTGTGAATCGACTGCTAGAACTGCCTGTATTACTTGTTCCGCCTGCATTGGTTCCCGAACCTATTGTGCCAGTGCCTGAGGTGCCGGTGCTGGCTGGTGGCGTTGTTCCTACGCCAGCACCAGTACCGCCAGTGGGTGGAGTCGTACCGCCAGTGGGTGGAGTCGTAATACTCAAACTTGCTAAAACGCTACCATCATCGTTGGTCAAGCAATTTTCTTTTTTCAGGCCGTTGCGGCCTACCGCTGGCAACAGTTCAAACTTATCATCAGCCATGCCATCTTGGTTAAGATCTTGTACCCTGTTTTCATCGCCTTTGTGACCATCGTGCAATTTTAATGAGGGGTGATCAAACGGTGCACTTTCGCAAGCCACGCGCTGATCAGTTAGCGCATTACGCAAGAAATCGACCAAATCTTTACTCTCGCTTATTGTTAAGCCCAAAGGTTTAATGGCTGGGTGTACATTGGTTGTGCCGCCATTGGGTGAGTCGGCTGACACAAAACCGGTGGTGTCATTGTCATCTGCGCCGCGTCTGTTGCCGCCACGATTATAAAACTCAACGACCTGCTCTAATGTTAAATAGCCGCCTGTATGAAAGTAGGGCTGAGTCAGCGAGATGTTGCGCAGTGATGGCGTTTTAAAGGTGCCGTCAGATACCACACGCGTATCATTTGGGTTTGGTGCTATCCAACAAGCACTTGCATCAAAAAATATACTAAATTTGCATGGGTCTACCCAGACAGGGTCTGCCACCGTGCGCCCGCGTAGTTGATCGAACCAGTTACGTGTAAACGAGAGCGAATTGCCAAAAGGATCGTTAGCACCTGTGCCAATATCTTCCGCAGCTGGGCGCACGCCAATATTATAAAAGCCACTGTCGTAAACCGCTAATTGACCTGTTTTTAGCAGCATGCTTTCAATAACAGATTCATCACTATTTTCACGTTGTAATGAGGTTGCAGCGGCAGTGAACTCTGCGCCTACGTGGCATGATAAACATTGGCCTTTGCCACGGAACACGCCTAAACCACGCAATTGCCCAGCAGTTAATGCTTTTGTGTTGGGCGCATGGCCAGCATCACCCACTAATTTATCAAACGGCGTTTCGTCAGAAATAAGAGTAGACTCGTACATCATAATCGCCAAACCCCAATACAGCGAAAAATTGCTTTCCATTTGCGAATAGCCATCGGTATTTTCAGTTGAATTCCACCAGCGTGGGTCAAACGCAGCTTGAATTAACTCAGGGTAGCTTTCTTTAATGCCACGATGATCGGGTGCAGCATGCGTGCCAAGCACGCTATCTTGCGCATCTACTTTTTGTAATTTAAGTGGACGAAGTGTCATCAATTTGCGCGCTACATCTTTAAAGGTGCGATTTGCGCAAGACATTTCAAAGTCAGATAACAAAGGACCAACTGCTTGTGAGGCAAGGCTAGCGTTCTCAATGGCGATTTTGGTTGCTACGGTAGTGCCATCAGGTAAAAGCTCTAAAACGCTTGCGTTGGTATCGCGTGCACCAAATGGGCTTACACCGTTAAAGCTGTTATTGGCGCGGCCATCCCAAAAGTTGCGGTAGTTAAACACCGCATTAATGGTAGTAGGTGTGTTGCGCGGCGGCACGCGGCGTGTCATTACACCACCAACCTTAAAGTTATCGACAGTGGTACGCGCTGTGCAAGTTTCTTTTCCATTGGCATTTAAGTGCTGAAATTCACCACCAAATGCACCTTGCGATGACACCACATCGTTAGTTTCAAATTTTAATGCAGAGTTGCGATCAAGCGGATTGATGAGCTGATGGAACGGAAAATCTTTTGATTTCAATTTATAATTTGCACCACCTACGCCGTCAGCAGTTGGTTGAAACGTAGCATCGTTTGCCTTTAAGCCAGGTGAAAGCTGATTTTTAAAGCGGTTATCTGCACCTGCATGAAAATGGCAGCTGGCGCAGGCATTGCCATCGCTACCTGCTTGTACATCCCAAAATAATGCCTTACCCAGCAAAATAGCTGCTTGTTTGTTGCGAATAAATTTTGCTAGCTCTGGCACAGGTGGCACAGAAACTGTTTTAAGTGACAACATGGGTGGCAAGCCGTCTGGTCCGAGTTTGCGCGCAAAACCCGCGCGTGGCGCATTCTCGCCATTGACAATACTTGGCAATAAAGTCACTGCGTTACCATTTCTAGAGTTAATGGTTTGCTGATTGGGGTTAAACGAAAATGTGCCGCCAACACCAACAGTGGCGTCACCAGCAGTGGCGTTTGCCTGCTCTAAGCCATTAATTAAGTTTACTGGTAAACCATTCGTAGTGTCCGTTTGTAAAAATAAATCGAAATCACCCAAAGCGCCTGCTGCGCCCCCGCCTCTAAGGCCGCGTGCCAAACTATGGTCGCTTGCAATGGCCAACAGTAATGCAAGTAAGCCACTAGTGATAAGCTGTCTAGTTGAGTAACTTTGTTTGTGCTGAGTGCGCATTTTGTTCATCTCAATCATCTCAGCGTAATGCCGCCGTTACTTTGCGTGGCTGTTGCTGTGCCACCAAAGCTGGAGGTTACTGTTACATCGTCAGGCGCAATAAAAATACCAGCCGCGCTTGGGTCTACTAATGCTCCGCGGGTGGTAAATTGCCAGCATCTGGGCGTGCCGCCTGGGCATGTGCCTAATGGCCCTGTATCGGCAAAAAACATGGGTAATGGCGTTGCGGCTAATTGCACAGCGCTGTTTTGCACTGTTAAACCGCCGCCTGGCGCAGTGACAAAGCGTGATACATTGGCAGTGGCTTGCACAAACAACTGCATGCCCGCTGGCGGCATACCATTTTCGTCTAAAGGCATATTGCTGGTGGCCGTTACATTTAAAATGCCGCGATTTTGTATGCTATTAGTCCAAACCGCAGAGTTAACACTAATAGCGTCAGCAGGCTGTCTTGATACATCAATAACTACCTCAGCGTTAGATGTTAAGCCAGTGCTGGGACTAGTGGCGCTGGCGATAAACACCATTTGTGCAGGCCCAAAAGGGGCTTTAAATGTTAGCGCGTTAGGCTGGTTTGGCGGAATGACTAATGGACTTTGTGCGGCTGTGCCAGCACTTTGTACCCAATTAATACCAATGGGCATGCCGCTGGCATCGGTTGCGGTTGCGCTTAAAAATACGGCAGAGGCAGAGTTTACTGTCATCGCGGCTGATGGAAATAGCGTAATCACAGGTGGCGCAGCCTGTGCGGTAACGGCAGCCGCACCGACTACTGGTGCGCCCGCACATAATGATGCTGCAAAAGCAGGGGTTGGCATGGGTGGTGCCCAAGGCGCTGGATCTAGTTGACCCACGATTGGGCCATTATTGCCTGCAGTTGGCGTACCCAGCGGCCCAGAGCCACAGTATAAAAAAGCTAAGTCTTGTAGGTTGGCTGGGACGACAGCGTCTCCTAGTGTTAAAGCCTCAGCAAAAATGAATTCGAAATTAGGCGCATGGTATTGGCCAGCAATAATACCGTTGGCAGCAATTGCATTTGGCTCATACACATCAGCCAAACTACAGGGTGATGTTGGGTTGCCGCACATGGTGCGTGATACCACACGGGCTTCACGCGTAGCTGGTAAGAATGCGCCAGAATTTGGTAAAAAGCGGAAGCGGCCAATAACAGGTGGACCACTTGGGTTAGCAGTGCCAAGCCAGCGCTCTGTTTCATCACCAGTGCGAGGATCAACATCAATTGCGTAAATGTCGACCAAGTTGAATGGATCGGTACTAAACCCTTCTACTTTAATGCGCGATGTGCCTTCTTGCGGCAAATTGGGCAGCGGTTGTGGCGATGTACCTTGTAATAATACTTCAAGGCCAATGTAAGCTGGAATGCTACCAGGGCTAGTGTAAACGCCAAGCTTAGCAGCAATAGTATGCGCAGAAATATAAGCGCCACTAGCATCGTATTTCAATGTGCCTAGAAAATCGACATTATCACCTACCTCAAATGGCATTTGCTGGCGTGCATCAGGGCGATTGGGTACATCAGACGGCACTGGCATCATAAAGCTGGTACAAAATTGACCACGCGCAGGCAAGGTAAATGCTGGGTAAGGCGCTGGTAGCGACAAGCAATTAGGCGAGCGTGGGCGGTTGGCTTGCGGGCATAGTGTGTCATCGTTACTAGTGGGGTCATAACGTGGGATACACATGGGGTAACCCGTTGCCGCATGAATGGTTGGGCTATCTTCATCAATCGAAAAGCGCATATCGTAAGCTGGCTCTTTCAAGTCTGCATTGCTATCAAGCGTGCCGTGCGAAAGGCCATAGCGGCCAATTGGGTCGTTAATACGCACGCGAGCAATAGAGCCTTTGGTATCAACTAACAACTCACCATTGTTGTAATCGAT
>JANXWL010000141.1 GCA_025351225.1 Methylotenera sp.
CCGCGCTTTATCCACTTAATTGTTACATCATTTTACTTGGGCTAAGGGTGCATAGCAAAAACTATCTCAACAAACTTAAAACTCTAGCGGGTCAATATCTAAACTCCAGCGTACTTTATTGGCCAATAAAAAACCTTTAATTTCTGGTATCCAACTTTTTAGCAGCCTCTGCAAATCACTGCGGCTACCCGCTTGCAGCAAAAGTTGGCCACGCTCCATGCCTTTTAATCGCTCCATTTGTGGACGAATAATATCGTAAATCGTTACATTGGTATTTGCGTTTTGTGCGGCGATTTTAGCCAAGTGCAAAAATTTCTCTACCTCGATAAATTTGTTTGATTCTGCCCGCAATAGTGCAAAAAAACTAGTCGGCGGATATTGCATAATCGTGCGTTCATGCAACATCTCGTTCGCATAAGTCACATAATCTTGGCTGCGTAGCGCATCAAACAAAGCGTGCTGCGGAAACGCAGTTTGAACCAGCACTTCGCCAGCTTTATCTGCACGGCCCGCTCGACCCGAAACTTGCATCAGCTGAGCAAATAACTTTTCGCTGGCACGAAAATCTGGGCTGTAAAGCGCGCTATCAGTATCCAGCACAGCAACTAATGTGAGGTTGGGGAAATCATGGCCTTTGGCCAGCATTTGCGTACCCACCAAAATATCAATCTCACCCGCATGCACGCTTGCAAGCATATCAGTAAGTGCATCTTTGCTACGCATGCTATCGCGGTCTACACGCGCGATTCGCGCATTTGGTAACAGTGTTTGCAGCGTTTGCTCCAGCCGTTGCGTGGCTTGCCCAACTGGCCTAATATCAGCGTTGCCACAGCTTGGGCATTGCGGTGGAATTTTCTGCTCAGCACCGCAATGGTGGCACTTAAGGCGTTTTTGGCTTAAATGTACGACTAATTTTGCCGAACACCGCGTGCAAGCCGATGCCCAATGGCAGGCATTGCAATGCAGCACTGGCGCGTAGCCGCGGCGGTTTAAGAATAATAAACTTTGCTCGCCGCGGTTCAAGCGCTCGCGCAAAGCTTTCACTAAAATAGGTGACAAACCATTTTCAGTGGGTGATTTTGCTATATCCACACAAAAAATAGTGGGCAGCTGCGCGTTTTCAACTGCACGTTGTTTTAAGCTTAATAAGCCATACTGGCTTTTTTGCGCATTACTCCAAGTTTCAAGTGATGGCGTTGCGCTGCCTAGCATAATCGGAATATTGAGCTGCTTTGCGCGCACCATTGCCACATCGCGTGCGTGGTAGCGCATTCCATCTTGCTGCTTGTAGCTGCCGTCATGCTCCTCGTCCATCACAATCATTTTTAAATGCGGCATAGGCGTGAATACGCTTAAACGTGTACCTATTACAATTTTAGCCTCGCCTGTGCTGGCCGCTAGCCAATTTTGTAGCCTCTCACTCTCACTTAAATTACTGTGCAAAGTGACGAGCGAATACTGACTTAAGCGACTTCTAAAACGCGCTTCTAACTGCGGCGTTAGGTTGATTTCTGGTACTAAAACTAGCACTTGCGCACCTGTTTTATCAATACCAGTATCTTGCAAAAGATGCCGCAGAATTTGAATATACACTTCGGTTTTACCACTGCCAGTAATGCCATGCAACAACCACGGCTTAAAGCTATGAGTAAGCGCTAACACCTTCTCAATAACAAGCTGCTGCTCATCATTCAATATTGGCTCTACGCTTGAAGATGGCATTGATGCTTTAACTGCCAGCACTTCATGCTCGGCTACCAAGCCTAAACTCTTAAGCTCAATAATCGCTTTTTTCCAACTAGAAGAGATAAAAGCGAGCTCCGCACCTCCTAGCATTGGTGTGGCTTGCAGGGCAGTGATAATGCGATGTAAAACAACCTTTTTTGCAGGTATTTGGCTTATATCTACGTTCGGCAACAAACTATAAGCAAGGGCTTTGCGCGAAACCGCAGGTTTAAGCTGACGCAAACGCAAAGGCAGCGCCGATATTAGCGCTTGGCCAAGTGGGTAATGATAATAATCGGCACAAAACTGCATGAGTTTAAAGCTGGCTGCATCAAAAACTATATCGTCAAACACATGACTCACCGCTTTTAATTTATCAACTGGGTAATCAGATGTGTGTTTAACTGCTAGAACCACGCCCACTAAATTGCGCCCTGCAAACGGCACTATTACTCTACTACCTACGCGCGCATCAAAACCGCCGCTTAAATAATCAAAGGTACGATTAAGCGGAACATCAAGCGCAATATTGAGTATTGTTGGCGACATAAAAGTTATAGGTGAGTATAAAGCGCGCTTAGGTTAAAATACTGTTTTTAGTGAATTAGCTATTATTTTGAAAGTATTAGTCTTTTGAAAGCCCATATTACCCAATTATTGACGCAAGCAGCGGCTAGTTTAAGCGCAGATGCAACGCAAATTAACATTGTACTCGAGCGCCCAAAATCGGCTGAACATGGCGATTTTTCTAGCAATATTGCTATGCAACTTGCCAAGCCGCTACGCCAAAATCCGCGTGCAATTGCCGAAGCTTTAATCGCGGCTTTGCCTAAAAGCGAGTATATCGCCAAAGTGGAAATTGCGGGTGCGGGCTTTATTAATTTCTTTTTAAATGTGGCGTCTCAGCAAACTATTGTGGTCGAAATTTTAAACGCTGGTGATGCATTTGGGCGCAATGATTCTGGCCATGACTCAAATGGTAAGGCCGTTAAAGTACAAGTCGAGTTTGTATCGGCCAACCCAACTGGCCCACTGCACGTAGGCCATGGGCGCGGTGCGGCGGTGGGTGATTGCTTGGCGCGGCTGTTGGATGCCAATGGCTGGGATGTGACGCGTGAGTTTTATTATAACGATGCAGGTGCACAAATTGATAATTTGGTGATTTCTGTGCAGGCGCGCGCGCAAGGCATGGCAACCGATGATGTGCAATTCCCCGAAAATGGCTACCGTGGCGACTATATTTTAGATATTGCCAACGCGTTTTTGGCCAAGCAAACTGTTACGGCCGACGACATGCAAGTGACCGCCAGCGGCGATGTGAATGATGTGGAATCTTTGCGCTTGTTTTCTGTAGCCTATTTGCGCCACGAACAAGATTTAGATTTAAAAGCCTTTCAAATCAAATTTGATGTGTTTTCACTTGAAAGTGCGCTTTACAGCACGGGCAAGGTGGAGAGTACCGTTCAAAGCCTAATTGCCAGCGGAAAAACCTATGAAGAGGGCGATGCGCTTTGGCTAAAAACCACGGATTTTGGCGACGATAAAGACCGTGTCATGCGTAAAAGTGACGGCGGCTACACCTACTTTGTGCCAGATGTGGCCTACCACTTTGATAAATGGAATCGCGGCTTTAAACGCGTGATTAACGAGCAGGGTGCTGATCACCACAGCACCATCACGCGCGTCCGTGCTGGCTTGCAGGCGCTTAACGCGGCCTTAGATATAAGTATTCCGCAAGGCTGGCCTGATTACGTGTTGCACCAAATGGTCACTGTAATGCGCGGCGGCGAGGAAGTGAAACTAAGCAAACGCGCGGGCAGCTATGTGACTTTGCGTGATTTGATTGATGAAGTAGGTTGCGACGCGACTCGATATTTTCTCGCTGCAAGACGTTCTGATTCGCAATTGGTATTTGATATTGACCTTGCACGCGCGCAAACCAACGACAACCCTGTGTATTATATCCAGTATGCACATGCCCGTATTTGCAGTGTGTTAAGCCAGTGGTTAAATCAAGGTTCAGGTGATTTAGCCATGCTAAAAAATGTTGATTTAAACCCGCTCAACATGCCTAACGAGGCAAGGCTAATGCAGCGTTTAAGCGAATACCCTGAAATTGTGGCCACTGCCGCAACCGATTTAGCCCCGCACACCATTGCCAATTACTTAAAAGAATGTGCAGCCGATTTGCATAGCTATTACAATGATACAAAATTTTTAGTAGATGACGTGCCAACCAAATTGGCACGCTTGGCGTTAATAGCAGCAACGCGGCAAGTGCTTAAAAATGGCTTAAACTTGCTGGGCGTAAGTGCTCCGCACAAAATGTAATAAAAACAATAAATTAGTGAGGATTAAATAGCAATGAGTAAAGATTACAAACCTGCGCCACAAAGGGCTAGCAGCAAAGGTAGCCCATTTTTTAGCGGCTTGCTGGTAGGTTTATTGCTGGGCGTAGGCGCATCGCTGGCAGTAACCATGTATTTAAAAGGCGCAGATAGCCCATTTTCCGATAAAAAAATAGGCGCGCCAAAACTAGAGGCACAAGTTGAAAAGTTGCCCAAAGCAACAACGGCAGACGATAATGCCCTGCCACAAACCGAAAACCCAAGCGAGACAGGAAAACCCGATAATAAATTTGATTTTTATACTATTTTGCCCGAAACCGAAAGCACAGTAACCGAGCAAGAAATTAAAAATACCGAAAAAGCAGTTAAAAAAGATAGTTATTTCTTACAGGTGGGTGCTTTTCCCGATGAAGCTGATGCTGATAATATGAAAGCCAAGCTTGCCCTGCAAGGCTTTGAGGCGGTGATACAAACCGCGACGATTCCAGAAAAAGGTGTGTGGCACCGCGTGCGTATTGGGCCTTTAAGCAATTTAGATCAAATTAATAAAATTCGTGGTGAGCTCACCACCAATGGCTTTAATACCGATTTAATTAAAGTGCATACCGAAACAAAACCACAATAATCTAATTACAAACAATCGGGAATTAGTTGTCATCTTTTATGGTCAATTTACGTTAATAAGCATGAGTTGCGCGGTAAGTTACACCATTGCAAATTTTATTTTACATAAGAAATAGGAATTAAATAATGAAAACCAGTATTAAAAAAGGCCTAGCCATTTTAACCTTTGCGTTTACTAGCTTAAACATGTCGGCCGCTTTTGCTGATGCGCCCAAATTAGGCACTGACTTTGATGCAGTTGCACAACCCATTACTACTGAAAACGTTGCCAAAATTGAAGTGATGGAGATTTTTTGGTATGGCTGCCCGCACTGTTACCACATGGAGGAGCCGCTTAATGCGTGGGTAAAAAAATTGCCTAGCGATGTTTATTTTAAACGTGTGCCAGGTTTGCCAAACGCCAGCTGGGCACCAATGGCCAAAGCGTTCTACGCGATGGAAACTTTGGGTGTGGGCGATAAGCTGCATACCAAACTGTTTGAAGCTATTCATAAAACTAAAACACTTAACCCAACTGACGAAGCGGCAGCTATTGCTTGGGTAACTGCGCAAAGTGGCTTAGATAAATTAAAAGTAGAACAAGCGTTTAAATCATTTACTACCAACACCAACTTAAACCGTGCTGCGCAACTTTTCCGTGCATCAGGCGCAACAGGTGTGCCAACTTTAGTGATTGATGGTAAATATATTACCTCTGCCACGCAAGCGGGCGGCAACGAGCAAGCACTAAAAGTAGCCGATTATATAATTGGCAACGTGCGTAGCGACAAGGCCGCAGCCTCAAAAAAGTAAATATGGCAAAAATACCTGCTAAGCCTGCCATTAAGCCAGCAGCTAAAGTTTTGCCTAAAAAGCATGCCATTGTAAAATGGCAAAATTAAAGATTAATTAAAGCTTTCAAACCCGCACTGTTTAAACACTGCGGGTTTTTATTTACTCATCGAAAGTACGCTATACTTTTAGCTATGAACATCTTCATTACAGGCGCATCTAGCGGCATAGGCAAGGCACTTGCATACGAATATGCAAAACGCTACGCCAACACACAATCTACAATTGGTTTGGTTGCAAGGCATAGTGAGTACTTACAAAAACTGGCAACAGAGCTGCAAGATCAATACAAGATCACTTGTGCGATTTACCAGCTAGATGTGCGCGATAGCTCGGCTTTAAGTGGGGCCTCCCAAGATTTTATTACCCGTTTTGGCGCACCTAATATCGTGATTGCCAACGCAGGTGTAAGCCGTGGCACGCTCACCGAACTAAAAGAAGACATCACGGCATTTCAAGCAATTTTTGATATTAACGTCATGGGCATGATGCACACTTTTCAGCCGTTTATCACGACCATGAAGTTGTCAGCGGCAAAAGGGGAGGCAGCCCAGCTTGTAGGCGTTGCCAGTGTGGCGGGCATACGTGGCATACCTGGTAGCGGCGCATACAGCGCCAGCAAAGCTGCCGTAATTAGCTATTGCGAAAGCCTACGCACCGAAATGCAGCACTACAATATTGCAGTTAGCACTATCGTACCAGGTTATATTCGCACACCAATGACCGACCTTAACCAATACAAAATGCCTTTTTTGATGGATACGGATAAGTTCGCACAAAAATTCGCGAATGCTGTGAAAGCCAAGGCGCGCTTTAAAATTATTCCGTGGCAAATGGGCTGGGTGGCAAGATTCATGCGTTTTATACCGCCATTTTTATGGGATTTCGCCATGAAAAAAGCGCCTCACAAGAAGCGCTTAGATTGGGATTGGCTTTAACAACCATAATACTCAAAGTGCTA
The DNA here is from genome assembly GCA_025351225.1 of Methylotenera sp. Lineage (GTDB taxonomy): Bacteria > Pseudomonadota > Gammaproteobacteria > Burkholderiales > Methylophilaceae > Methylotenera_A. The sequence continues at coordinate 6,490 of JANXWL010000141.1, forward strand.
CTTGGCGTCTTCTCGCTCTTTCTTATATTCTTCGTATGACTTCTTATTTAAACGTTCTAAGCACCTGTCCATTTCACTTGGTGGCTGATTACGACATTCATTTTCTGCGCCATGTTTTGCACCTTCGTACCAAGCTTGCCTAGTACAACCAAATATTACTAAGGCCATCAAACATAAGGTGGCAACTAGGGCTAAGCTTTTGGTAACTTTCATGATTAACTCTAAATTATCTACTAATAGGTTTGTAGCGAATCCGTTTTGGTTTTGCGCCTTCTTCGCCTAAGCGCTTACGTTTATCGGCTTCGTATTCTTGATAATTGCCGTTAAAAAACGTCCATTGCGATTCGCCTTCTGCCGCTAAAATATGTGTGGCGATGCGGTCTAAAAACCATCTATCATGCGAAATCACTAGCACGCAGCCAGCAAACTCCAGCAGTGCATCTTCTAGTGCGCGCAAAGTTTCAATATCCAAGTCGTTTGATGGTTCATCAAGTAGTAATACATTACCGCCCGATATTAATGTCTTAGCCAAGTGCAAACGCCCGCGCTCGCCGCCCGAAAGTTGACCGACGATTTTTTGTTGATCGCCGCCTTTGAAATTGAATCTTCCTATATACGCTCTAGAAGGCGTTTCGTATTTACCCACTGTGAGAATATCTGAACCATTGGCAATTTCATCAAATACGGTTTTAGCATCACTTAAAGAGTCTCTGCTTTGATCTACATAAGCCATTTTTACGGTTTGGCCGATATTTACTTCGCCAGAATCCGGCTTTTCTTGCCCAGTAATCATTTTGAATAAAGTTGATTTCCCTGCGCCGTTAGGGCCAATAATGCCAACAATTGCGCCTGCTGGCACGCTAAAGCTTAAATTATCCATCAGTAATCTATCTTTAAAGGCTTTAGTTACACTTTTAAATTCAATCACTTGGTCTCCTAAACGCTCACCTGCTGGAATAAAAATCTCCTGTGTTTCGTTGCGTTTTTGATATTCGGCACTGGCTAATTCTTCGTAGCGTGCGATTCTTGACTTACTCTTGGCCTGACGTGCTTTTGGATTTTGGCGCACCCATTCTAGCTCGGTATTTAGCGCTTTGCGGCGGCTTGATTCTTGGTTTTCTTCAAGCGCCAAGCGGGCTTGTTTTTGGTCTAACCAGCTAGAGTAATTGCCTTTCCATGGAATGCCATGGCCGCGATCCAGCTCTAAAATCCATTCGGCGGCGTTATCTAAAAAGTATCGATCATGCGTTACCGCTACCACTGTGCCTGGAAAGCGCACCAGGTATTGCTCTAGCCATTCCACAGATTCTGCATCTAAATGGTTGGTTGGCTCGTCTAGCAGCAACATATCAGGTTTAGAAAGCAATAATTTACACAAGGCCACACGGCGTTTTTCACCACCTGAAAGCGGACCAATTTTCGCATCCCAGGGCGGCAAACGTAACGCATCAGCAGCTATTTCTAGTTGCGTACTTAAATCGCTGCCACTGGCAGCGATGATGTTTTCCCACTTAGCTTGCTCTTCCGCCAGTTTGTCAAAATCGGCATCTGGCTCAGCATAAGCGGCATACACGGCCTCTAGCATAGCCTGCGCTTGCATCACTTCACCCATGCCGCTTTCTACTTCTTCGCG
>JANXWL010000188.1 GCA_025351225.1 Methylotenera sp.
TGCGCCACATCTAACATGCGCGCTTCATCAAAATAATTACCCATTAATTGCAAACCTACAGGAAGGCCATGACTAAAACCAGCAGGAATACTCATGCCTGGCAAGCCCGCTAAATTTGTGGCGATTGTATACACGTCTTGCAAATACATGGCGACTGGGTCATCGGCTTTTTCACCCGCTTTAAACGCGGTAGATGGCGCGGTTGGCCCCATAATCACATCGCATGTTTTAAATGCCTCAACAAAATCTTGTGCAATTAAACGGCGAATTTGCTGCGCTTTAAGGTAATAGGCGTCGTAATAACCCGCGCTGAGTACATAAGTACCAATTAAAATGCGGCGTTTAACTTCTGCACCAAAGCCTTCTGCACGGCTTTTCATATACATGTCGTTTAAATCACCATATTCTGCTGCACGATGCCCATAGCGCACCCCATCGTAGCGCGAGAGGTTAGAACTGGCCTCAGCAGGCGCAAGTACGTAGTAAACAGGGATAGAAAGCTGAGTGTTTGGTAACGAAATTTCGACCGTTTCTGCACCCAATTTGCGGTATTCGGCAATCGCTTCTTGCACCACTTTTTCGACACCTGTATCTAAACCCTCAGCAAAGTATTCTTTTGGCAAGCCGATGCGCAAGCCTTTTAAGGGTTTATCGGCTTCCATGGCCGCTAGGCCACGCGTGTAGTCTTCTTTTGGACGATTCAGACTAGTCGAATCGCGCTCGTCAAAGCCTGCCATTACATTCATCATCATGGCGCAATCTTCAGCACTTTTCGCCATTGGACCTGCTTGGTCTAAACTTGATGCAAAGGCAATCATACCGTAACGCGACACCAAACCATAAGTTGGTTTTAAACCTGTAAAACCGCATAAACTGGCAGGTTGCCGAATCGAACCACCTGTATCTGTACCTGTTGCTGCTGCACAAAGCCGCGCTGCCACCGCTGCCGCACTGCCACCACTACTACCACCTGGCACTCGCTCAAAATCCCACGGGTTTTTTACGCCGCCAAAATAGCTGGTTTCGTTGCTTGAACCCATAGCGAATTCATCCATATTGGTTTTGCCCAAATTTACCGCGCCTACATTATTAAACTGCGCAATCACATGCGCATCATAAGGTGCAATAAAATTGGCTAACATTTTAGAGCCACAAGTGGTTTGCCAATCTTTTGCACAAAAAATATCTTTTTGGGCGAATGGAATGCCTGTGAGCGGCTCGGCAGTGCCTGCTGCGATGCGAACGTCAGCGGCCTTTGCTTGTGCTAGCGTTTTAGCATCATCCAGCGCGATATAGGCATTAATGCTGGGGTTATATTGGTGAATACGGTTTAAAAAAGTTTGCGTCATTTCTACACTAGAAATGGTTTTTTTAGCCAGCATTTGGCTGAGTTGTTTTAAGCTATTATTAATCATATTTATTCGATTGCGACTTATTCAATTACTTTGGGTACTAAATACAACCCGCTATCGACCGCTTGTGCGGTCGAGCCATTGCCTAGTAGTGGCGCGTTAGCTTGAAACGCCTCGCGCTGATTGGTGGCGGTCACCACATCATCGCGTAGCCTCTGCACTAAATCTTGTGCATGCGACATCGGCACAATGCCAGTCGTATCGACGGCCTGCATTTGCTCGATTAAGCCTAAAATTCCAGAAAGCTTGGTGAGTGTTGCGGCAGCCTCTTGCTCGTTAATTGCAATGCGTGCAAGGTGTGCCATACGGTTTATATCGGTAATATCAAGTGCCATGACGAATTTTCAATCTTTACTTTGTAACATTGTGTAAGCACAGCTTAATTTTTGCTGCAATATGCGTTATTATACCTTGATTTTAAAGCACGCATTTAGTTGCAAATAAAGACACGCAAACGTTTGCGCAACGCACAGGATAAAACAATATGTTCGGTTTCATCAATAGTTATTTTTCAAATGATTTAGCAATCGATTTAGGCACCGCCAACACGCTTATTTACGCGCGTGGCCGCGGCATTGTTTTAGATGAGCCATCTGTTGTAGCGATTCGCCTAGAAGGCGGCCCTAACGGCAAAAAAGTATTGCTAGCGGTGGGCACAGATGCCAAGGGCATGCTGGGTCGGGCGCCTGCGAACATTCAAGCGATTCGCCCTATGAAAGATGGCGTGATTGCGGACTTCACGATTACCGAGCAAATGCTCAAATATTTCATTCGTAAAGTGCACGATTCTCGCTGGTTTTCGCCCAGCCCGCGCATTATTATTTGCGTACCAGTGGGTTCTACCCAAGTAGAGCGTCGCGCGATTAAAGAATCAGCCGAGCGTGCTGGTGCAAAACAAGTATTTTTGATTGAAGAACCAATGGCAGCAGCCATTGGCGCCGATATGCCAGTGGCAGAAGCAACAGGTAGCATGGTGGTAGATATTGGCGGGGGCACGACTGAGGTTGGCGTAATTTCGCTTGGCGGTATTGTGTACGCAAAAAGTGAGCGCGTTGGCGGTGACAAATTCGATCAAGCGATTATTGATTATATTCGTCGTAACTACGGCATGCAAATCTCAGAGCCAACAGCTGAAGCGATTAAAAAGAAAATTGGCTCTGCTTTCCCAGGCAGCGAAGTATTAGAAATGGAAGTTACAGGCCGCAACTTGGCAGAAGGCTTACCGCGTAAATTCACTATTTCTAGCAACGAAATTTTAGAAGCCCTGACCGAGCCGTTAAACGCCATTGTAGGCGCAGTAAAATCGGCATTAGAGCAAACACCACCAGAATTAGGCGCAGACATTGCCGAAAAAGGCATGGTGCTAACAGGCGGCGGTGCACTACTACGCGATTTAGATCGCTTGCTGGTAGAAGAAACAGGTTTGCCAGTAATTGTGGCAGAAGACCCGCTTACCTGCGTTGCCCGCGGCTGTGGCCGTGCGCTAGAAGAAATGGACAAGTTAGGCAACGTATTTGCGCATGAGTAAGACCTTATTATTCACTCAATCTAACTTATCGCGTTGGCATGCTTAAAGGTGTTCATCAAAAGCTAGAGCCTCAACAATCCCCTGCTTTTTTCGTCCGCGGCCCAAGTCCGTTTTCGCGCATGGTATTTTTCTGCGCGCTATCCGTTAGCATTATGGCCGCAGATGCCCGATTTAACTACCTCTCACAAGTGCGCCAGGGGTTTATTGCTGCGCTGCACCCGCTTGAGGTGCTTGCCAACGCGCCCAGCGAGTGGACTCGCGATACTAAAAAATACTTTTCTGAGCATAATCGATTAGTGCAAGAAAATTATGCCCTCAAAGAGCAAGCGTTCGAGCAGCAAATAAAATTGCAACGTTTCAATACTATCGAAGCCGAAAATACCCATTTACGCACTCTGCTTAATGGTAACATTCCTATTCAGCCCAAAGCGATTTTGGGCGAAATTTCACACATGGGGCGCGACCCGTTCACGCACACGGTGGTGGTGAATCGTGGCAGCCAGCACAACATTAAAGCTGGGCAAGCGGTGGTGGATTCTAAAGGCGTGATTGGCCAAGTCACCCGCGTTTACCCGTTCACTTCAGAGGTCACACTGATTACCGATAAAGAGCTTTCCATCCCGATTCAAATTGAGCGTAACCAGCTGCGCGCCATTGCCTTTGGCGAAGGCAACAATACCTTGGATATTCCTTATTTACCCACAAACGTGGATATTAAAGTGGGCGATAAATTGGTGACCTCTGGCATCGATGGCGTTTATCCATCAGGTTTGGCAGTGGCGATTGTGACAAAAATACAGCAAAATCCAGAGTCACCTTTTGCCAAAATTGTTAGCACACCTGTTGCCGATGTGAGTAATCACTTACAGCTATTATTGCTAGCGCTACCAGATTATAAAGAAGATGAATTATCAAAAGTAGCACCAATAGAAACGACAGCGACCAAAAAAGAGCTTTCAAATAAAAATACTGCATTGATAAAAAACAAGGCCAAAGCAAATGCGCCGCACTAGCCCAATTAGCGTTTATTTGAGTCTACTTACTGCGCTACTATGCCAGCTTTTTCCTTGGGTTGGCCAAGGAGTTATTTTGCGCCCAGATTTTATGCTGGTGGTTATTTTGTATTGGCTGCTACGCTCGCCCAATCTCTGCAATGTAGGCACAGCTTGGTTTGCAGGCTTATTGGTCGATTTAGCGACTGGTAGTTTGCTAGGGCAGCATGCACTAACATTTAGTGTTACCGCCTTTGTGGCATTAACTTATCAGCGCAGATTGGTTTTATTTAATACCTGGCAACTATTGGCCTATGTATTTGCTTTATTAATGATAGAGCGTGTGTTGATATTGTTACTTAAACTGTTTGAGGGCAATGAAAATCCAGGTTTTATGTATTTTTGGCCGGTAATCACGGGCTTGTTGTTGTGGCAAATTATGATTCTGCTGTTCGGCAGCCTCACGCGCCCTAAAACTAATTAGCAAGCTGCTTTTTTGCCATGAAATCTAGACGCGAACTTAAAAATTATCAAAACGAGCAGCACAGCTTTAAGATAAGATTAGGCGTACTGGGGCTGTTGGTGCTGATTGCGTTTAGTGTATTGGCGGCGCGCTTTTATTTTTTGCAGATTAAACGTTATGATTATTATCAAACACTGGCCGAAAATAATCGCATCTCTATTGTGCCTATTACGCCCAATCGCGGCTTGATTTCTGACAGAAACGGCGTGGTACTTGCGCACAATTTTTTTGTATATACGTTAGAAATTACCCCTTCTAAAGTGGATGATTTAGATGCCACCATCTCAGAAATTGCCCGTTTGGTTGAGGTAAGCCCAACTGATTTAAAACGTTTTAATAAGCAAATGGGCGAAAGCCATGACTTTGAGAGCATACCGCTTCGCACACACTTAAACGAAGTTGAGGCTGCCAAGTTTGCGGTTAATCGCTATCGCTTTCCTGGTGTAGAGTTGAAATCTCGCTTATTCCGTCATTATCCGTTAGGCAAGCTGGGCGCACATATGGTGGGTTATATTGGCCGTATCAACGATAAAGATTTAGAGCATCTAGCCGAAGCTGATTCACTTTCAAACTACAAAGGTTCTGACCACATTGGCAAAAGTGGTATAGAACAATTTTACGAGACGCAATTACACGGCACAACGGGCTTTCAGCAGGTAGAAATCGATGCTGATGGCCGCGCAGTTCGAGTGCTTTCTAGCCAAGCACCCACTTCTGGCAACAATCTCATTTTATCGGTTGATGCAAAAATGCAAGAAATCGCCGAAACTGCTTTTGGCGAGCATCGTGGCGCCTTGGTTGCTATCAAACCCAGTACTGGCGAAGTGCTAGCCTTTGTGAGCATGCCCACATTTGACCCTAATTTGTTTGTAGATGGTATTGATTTTGACAATTGGAACGCACTTAATAACTCGCTCGATAAGCCACTGATTAATCGCCCTTTGCGCGGTATATATCCGCCAGGCTCAACGTTTAAGCCATTTTCAGCACTTGCGGGCCTAGAGAATGGTATACGGAAACCGCCATTTAGCATTAACGATAGTGGCTTTTACACATTACCTAACAGTACGCACCGTTATCGTGATTGGAAGCCAGGTGGTCATGGCAATGTAGATATGCGACGTGCTATTACTATTTCATGCGATACCTTTTTTTATGGGCTAGCGATGGAGTTGGGCATTGAAAGACTAACCAACTTTGTGCGCCATTTTGGCTTCGGGCAAAAAAGTGGTGTCGATATTGCTGGCGAAATATCTGGTTTATTGCCCACACCAGAGTGGAAAATGCGTCGTTACAAACAACCGTGGTATATGGGTGAAACGGTAATTGCTGGCATTGGCCAAGGTTACACACTAGTAACACCTATGCAACTTGCGCAAGCCACTTCTATTTTGGCGAATAAAGGCGTTGCCATGCGACCACGCTTGGTTACAGCAATTACTGATGCCAATTCTGGTGCAACCAGCCTCACTCAAGCCATTGTGAACGAAAAAATTCCGCTAAATGAAAGTAACTTAGAAATTGTAAAGCTGGGTATGATAGATGTTACTCTGCCAGGTGGCACAGCCGCTAGCGTGGGTGCCAATGCTGGCTACAGTATTGCTGCCAAAACAGGCACTGCGCAAGTAGTGGGTATTAAACAAAATGAAAAATATAACGCCAACGCTATTGATGAGCGCCATCGTGATCACGCCTTATTTATTGCTTACGCGCCTGCCGAAGACCCCAAAATTGCATTGGCGGTGATTGTAGAAAACGGCGGTCATGGCGGATCGGCAGCTGGTCCTATTGCGCGTAAGGTGATGGACTATTATCTACTAGGTAAATTACCTGTGCTTGAAACACCTGTTGATGCGGGCAAGCCTGCCAATTTTGTTAAACCTAGCACTCCAACTATCGGTAGCGCACCCATAAAACCAAGTACCATAAACCCAAATGCAGCTACTAAACCTACCAAGCCTATTCTTAATACGCCAGCAACTGTCAATGCACCGGAAGAAGAGCATTATGATTAGCCAATCTTCTATTAATTTCCCTATAATTTTTAATGGTTCCACAAAAAAATATGTTGAGTAAACTGTTACAAGGCTTATTCAAGCATATCGATTCATTCTTAATTGCGTGCTTGCTATTTACCATGCTAGTTGGACTTTTTGTGCTGTATAGCGCGTCTGGACACAATTTTGAGCGGGTATCTTCTCAATTAATTAATATCGGCGTGGCACTAGGCGTAATGTGGCTAGTGGCCAATATTCAGCCACAAAAGCTAGAAAGCATTGCCGTGCCAGCTTATATTTTAGGTGTGATTTTGCTCATTAGTGTAGCCTTGTTTGGCGATGTGAGTCACGGTGCACGCCGCTGGTTAAATTTAGGTATTACCAAAATTCAACCGTCTGAAATGATGCGCATCGCCATGCCCATGATGCTGGCTTGGTTTTTTGCCAAACGTGAAAATAGCCCGCGCATCACCGACTTTGCTTTTGCAGGTTTATTGCTGATCATTCCTGTGGGTTTAATTGTAAAACAACCTGATTTAGGTACCGCCTTATTGATTATGGCTTCCGGGTTTTATGTATTATTTTTAGCGGGGCTAAGCTGGAAGTTTCTTTTAGGCGGAGCAGTTAGCATCGGCGCAATGATGCCGTTTATGTGGTCAATGTTGCACGATTATCAGCGCAAACGCATCGAAATTTTAATTGATCCTAGTCAAGACCCGCTAGGTGCTGGCTATCATACCATTCAAGCGACGATTGCACTGGGTTCAGGTGGTATCACAGGTAAAGGCTGGCTAAACGGCACGCAAGCACAATTAGATTTTTTGCCAGAGCGCACCACAGACTTCATTTTTGCTGTGTTTGGCGAGGAGTTTGGCATGATAGGCAATATTATGCTGCTAGTGCTATTTAGTTTGCTGATAGGCCGCGGCTTGGTCATTGCCGCACAAGCCAAAAGTACGTTTACACGCTTACTAGCAGGCAGTATTACGCTCACCTTTTTTACCTATGCATTTGTTAATATGGGCATGGTAAGTGGCGTATTACCAGTAGTGGGTGTTCCGCTGCCATTTATTAGCTATGGCGGCACATCAATGGTAACCTTATGCTTAAGCTTTGGTATTTTGATGAGCATTCAAACGCATAAAAAACTAGTCGCATCTGGTTAAAAATGTGCAATAAAACGAGTTGAGAGTTTAAAAATGATAAAACAAACCTTGGTATTATTATGCTGTGTTTCTTTGGTTGCCTGTGGCGGAGCAAGTACAGTCAAACCCGCGCCGCCTAGCGCAGCTAGCAAACCTGCGCCAGCAACAAGCCAACCAACTACTGCTAGTAAAACTGGTGGTTATTATTTAGATGATGGTCCTGGTGACAACCCTCCCAAAGATATAGACAGCATCCCCAATGCGGTGCCTAAAAAAGAACCTTTACTAGATCGTGCCAATAAACCCTATAAAGCCTTAGATGCAAGCTATACGCCAATGACCCAGTATCAACCGTATAAAGAAACAGGTGTAGCTTCTTGGTATGGTAAGCGTTATCACGGCAAAAATACCTCTAGCGGCGAGGTGTACGATATGTACAGCATGACGGCTGCACACACCACGCTACCATTGCCTAGCTATGTAAAAGTCACCAACCCTGCTAACAGGCGCTGGGTCATTGTGCGCGTGAATGATCGCGGTCCATTTAAAAGTAGCCGTATTATCGATTTATCGTATGCGGCCGCCTATAAATTACGCTTTTCGTCTGCTGGCAGCACTTTAGTAGAGGTTGAAGCGATAGATCCAAACAATTTTGCACTTTATTCTGCGGATAAAACAGTTAATAGTGCGCCTGCGGCTCTACCAGCAAACGCGCCTAAGGTAGCAGCAACCCCTGCAGCAATTACAAAACCAGCTATTGTTACGAACAACTCAGCCAATACACAATATTTTGTACAAGCAGGCGCATTTAAAAGTGAGGTCAATGCAGATGCGCTTGCTAAAAAAATTCAAGGCTTAGGGATTGCCCAAAACGCTGGTATTAACAGCGTGTATAATAATGGTTTGTACCGTTTAAAATTAGGCCCTTTTGATAACAAACAAGATGCAGATACGGCCGCTGCAACCATTCGTAGACAACTCAACACATCTGCCATCACTCTCACTCAATAACCATACTTAAGCTACTATGCGCCTTATACGTCCTATTTTATTTCTGTCTTTGTTTTTGCCATTATTGAGCTTAGCCGCACCCCTTGCGCCACCGCCAGCACTCGCTGTAAAAGCTTATTTATTAAAAGATTTTAATAGCGGCACTATCATTGCTGCCAATAAAAAAGATGAGCGCATTGAACCCGCTTCACTTACCAAAATTATGACGGCCTATTTAACGTTTGACGCCATTGAGCACGGCCGTTTAAAGCTAAACCAAATATTACCTTTAAGCGAAAAAGCGTGGAAAATTGAAGGCTCAAAAATGTTTATCGACCCCAAAGTGCCTGTAACGGTTGATGAGCTTTTACATGGCATGATTATTCAATCGGGCAATGATGCGTCAATCACCTTGGCTATTGGCGTCTCTGGTAGCGAGGAACAATTTGCTGATATGATGAACAAGCAAGCCATTAAATTAGGTATGACAAGTACGCATTTTACGAATGCAACTGGCTTGCCCGATAAAAACCACTACACTACCGCGCAAGATTTAATGACGCTAGCCACCGCGTTAATACGCGATTTTCCGCAAGAATATAAACGGCTTTATTCAGTTAAAGAATACACCTATAACAAAATTACACAGCCTAATCGCAACCGCTTGCTGTGGCTAGATCCTAATGTAGATGGTATGAAAACTGGCCATACTGACACTGCAGGTTATTGCTTAATTGCCTCATCTAAACACGATTCAACCCGCTTAATATCTGTGGTTTTAGGGGCAGAAAATGAATCCATGCGTGCGATTGAAAGCCAAAAATTACTCAACTATGGCTTTCAGTTTTTTGAATCCACATTGGTTTATAAACAAAATCAAGCCATTAACACATTGCGCGTTTACAAAGGCCAAGATAAGACTATGGTAGCCACTGTGAGTAACGATTTTTACTTAACTTTGCCTAAAGGCGATTACGCGCAGGTAAAAGCTAGTATGACTAGCCAGCAACCGCTTATTGCGCCAATTAAGGCAGGGCAGACCATCGGCAAAATTACTTTTTCTTTAGATGGAAAAATCATTAACGAGCAAGCATTAGTCGCTGCTAAAAATGTTGACGAAGCAGGATTTTTTGGCAGAATCGCTGATAGCATCCGCTTAATGATTCAGTAGACTATATTCAGAAAAAATGGCAGAAAAAGACGATACTATTACCGAAACTTTAATCGAGTTTCCTTGTGATTTTCCCATTAAAGTCATGGGCGAAACGCATGCCGATTTTAGTGCACAAATGATTCAAACTATACAAAAAGTTTTACCTAGTTTTGATGCCGCTAAAGTGGAAATGCGTGGCAGCTCCGGTGGTAAGTATATCAGCCTTACTTGCACGGTACACGTTACCTCAAAACCACAGTTAGACGATATTTACCGTGCCATTAGCGCGCACCCGATGGTTAAATTCGCGCTTTAATTTTGCATGCAAGACCTCATTGTTAAGAACCTTATTACTAAGGACTTGGGCCGCACCGATTATCAAAGTACGCTGGCCGCTATGCAAGCTTTTACCAATAGCCGCAATACTGAAACACCTGATGAATTGTGGTTGACCGAGCATGAGGCGGTTTATACGCTTGGCTTAAATCGCAAAAATGTACGCCTGCCCAACAACGCTATACCCGTTGTTTTGGTTGATCGCGGTGGGAAAATTACCTACCACGGCATTGGCCAAGTGGTCATTTACGTACTGCTAGATTTAAAACGCCGTAACTTAAATGTGCGACAATTAGTCAGTATGCTAGAGACGAGTATTGTTGAATTACTAGCTCAACATGGCATCAACGCACTTGCTAAGGCCGATGCGCCTGGCGTGTACCTAAATGGCAAAAAAATTGCCTCACTAGGTTTACGCTTAAAAAATAATTGCTGTTATCATGGTTTAAGTTTGAATGTGGATATGGATTTAAGCCCATTTGGCGCGATTGACCCATGTGGCTACGTTGGCCTAGAAGTCACGCAAACCAAGGATTTAAATATAGCGCAAACGCCGCAGCAAATAGGCGAGGCACTGCTAAAACGATTAATAGAGAAACTCCAATAATGTCAGAAACTACGCAAAATAATAATCAAACTGCTAATCTAGCGTTGAAAAAAATAGCTGGGATTAGTAAAATTGCTGGAGTTAAGCAAATTGACGCCGAAAAAACTGCGCGTATTCCCATTAAAATAATCCCGCAACCCATGTTGCGCAAGCCTGATTGGATTCGCATGAAAGTGCCTGATTCGGCACGTTTTCAAGAAATTAAAAAAGTGCTGCGCGACAATAACTTGCACACTGTGTGCGAAGAAGCTTCGTGCCCCAACATTGGCGAATGCTTTAGTGGCGGCACAGCCACGTTTATGATTTTGGGCGATATTTGCACCCGCCGCTGCCCATTTTGCGATGTGGCGCATGGCAAACCGCTGCCTCCAGACATTAATGAACCCGCTAACTTAGCGCGCACCATTGCACTAATGCAGCTTAAATACGTCGTCATTACATCGGTTGACCGTGATGATTTAAAAGATGGTGGCGCACAACATTTTGTTGATTGTATTCATGCCGTGCGCGAAGCTTCGCCAAGCATTAAGATAGAAATTTTAGTGCCAGATTTTCGTGGTCGCTTAGATATTGCGCTGGCCATTTTAAAAAATGCACCACCCGATGTCATGAACCACAACCTAGAAACCGTGCCGCGCTTATATAAACAAGCACGGCCAGGGTCAGATTATCAAAACTCGCTTAGTTTGCTTAAAACCTTCTCTGAAATGTACCCGCACATTCCCACTAAATCGGGCTTAATGCTGGGTTTGGGTGAAACGGATGACGAAATTTTAAGCGTCATGCAAGATTTACGCACGCACAACGTAACTATGTTAACGCTTGGCCAATACTTGCAGCCCAGCGTACATCATCTGCCAGTGATGCGCTATGTAGCACCTGCTATATTTGATGATTTAAAACAAAAAGCCGATGCAATGGGCTTTAATAATACCGCCAGCGGCCCCATGGTAAGAAGTAGTTATCATGCAGACGCGCAAGCGCAAATGGTAGTATAGTCGCGCAAGCGCAAGGTATTGCATAACTACAAAGGCCACATAAACTAACACTAAAAATTCGTCTTTCTAAGAAAAACAAGGCGCGACCCTAAAAGTTAGACGCGGCATATGTTGTGTATATGTAAGGATAATTTTTTGGTTGAGCAACGCAGTGTTTCGACGGAAGATAAATTTTTAAGGATGACAAATTGGTTCCACATTTAACAACCGCCCTTAGCGGCCCATTATTAGGCCTAGAAAAACGCATGCTTAGCGATATGCCAAAGATTGAGCATTGGTTTCGCAGCCAATGGTTAGAAACGGCATCACCATTTTATGCCAGTGTTGATTTACGCAATGCGGGCTTTAAACTCGCACCTGTGGATACCAATTTATTCCCAGGTGGTTTTAATAATCTGAATCCTGATTTTTTGAGTTTATGCGTGCAAGCTGCACAGGTCGCGGTAGAGAAAATCTGCCCCGAGGCGCATAGGCTCATGATTATCCCCGAAAATCATACCCGCAATACCTACTATTTGCGCAACGTGGTTGAGCTGGTAAATATTATGAAAGCAGCTGGCTTGGATGTGCGGGTTGGATCGATTAACCCCGAAATTACTGAGCCAACTATTTTTGAAACGCATGATGGCCAAAAACTGTTACTTGAACCAGTAGTACGTGAAAAAAACCGTATCAACCTCAAAGCCTGCATTGTGAATGGTGTTGATTACAAAGCATTTGATAGCTGTGCGGTGCTATTAAATAACGATTTATCAGGTGGCGTGCCAGATATTCTTAAAAATTTAGAACAAGATTTAATCCCACCACTGCATGCTGGCTGGTACGTTAGACGAAAATCACATCATTTTAATGCATATAATCGTGTAGTGGATGAATTTTCACAGCTTTTAAGCATTGATCCATGGTTATTAAACCCATACTTTGAAACCTGTGGTGAAATTGACTTTCACGCACGCACGGGCGAAGAGTGCTTAGCTGCAAAAGTTGAGTTGTTACTTAATAAAATTAAGCTTAAATACGCCGAATATGGTGTCACACAAGATCCTTTTGTGATTGTAAAAGCTGATGCAGGCACCTATGGCATGGGAATTATGACGGTGAAATCACCCGATGACGTGCGCGATTTAAATCGCAAAGCGCGTAACAAAATGTCAGTGATTAAAGAAGGTCAGCAAGTATCTGAGGTCATCATTCAAGAGGGCGTGTACACCTTCGAGAGCATTAATGACGCAGTGGCCGAGCCCGTGGTATATATGATGGATCACTTTGTGATTGGCGGCTTTTACCGCGTGCATACTGGCCGCGCAGTGGACGAAAACTTAAACGCACCAGGTTCGCACTTTGAGCCATTAGCATTTGAAACGCCATGTGGTTTGCCTGATTGTGCGGGCGAGCCAGATACCGTGCCAAACCGCTTTTATGCTTATGGCGTAGTTGCGCGCTTGGCTTTGCTGGCGGCGGCGATTGAGTTGCAAGAACTTGATCCTTTGAATACATAAAGCATGAAGTTACTTTTCATTCTTGATCCGCTGTATAGCCTAAAAAGCTATAAAGACACTAGCCTTGCGATTATGCGCGAGGCCGCGGCGCGTGGGCATGCATTATATGTGTGCGAGCAACATGATGTGTTTTTGCGTAATGAGCTTGTGAAAATAAATGTGACTGAGTTTAACTTTAATGATGACTACCCAATTAAAAATACCAGCGGGTATGCACTTGGCAAAACTCAAGAAACTTTACCCAAAGATTTTGACGCAATTTTAATGCGCAAAGACCCGCCATTTGATAACGAATACTTGTACAGCACCTATTTATTAGAACTAGCAGCCAATCAAGGTGCGCACGTGATTAACAACCCTAGCGCGGTGCGAAGCTGGAACGAAAAATTATCTGTCGCACGTTTTCCACAATTTGCGCCTGAATTTTTGGTGACAAGTAACAACGATTTAATACGTGACTTTTTGGCTACCCACAAAGATATTGTCGTAAAACCATTAGATGGTATGGGTGGTAGCGGAATTTTTAGGCTTACTGAAACAGATCCCAATATTGGCGTGATTTTAGAAACTGCAACTCGATTTGGCGCACAAACGATTATGGCGCAGCGTTATTTACCTGCTATCAAACAAGGTGACAAGCGCATTATTGTAATTAATGGCGAGCCACTGTCCTACTCGTTGGCACGCATCCCAAAAGCTGGTGAAACACGCGGTAACTTGGCTGCAGGCGGCACTGGTGTTGCCCAACCCCTTACTTCGCGCGACTTAACAATCGCCACAACTGTTGGCAAAATGCTTAAAGCAGAAGGCTTATTTTTAGTTGGCTTAGATGTGATTGGCGATTATTTAACCGAGATCAATGTGACCAGCCCCACTGGTATGGTAGAAATTACTGCTCAAACCAAAAATTTAGATTTACCGTGTAAACCATCACAAATTTTTGTTGAAGCGCTAGAAGCAATTCACTAGCCGCGTTATAGTAGTGGCTATGCGCTTATTTCTCTTATACATTTTTTTTTGCTTGCTGACTAGTTGCAGCAAACCAGAGCCGCTCTACAATACACAAAGCTATGTGTTTGGTACACTAGTAGATATTTCGATTTATGGCGAATCTGACTCGCAAGCACAAGAAATATCTAACCAAATTATCCGCGAGTTTCAAGACCTACATAATCGCCTACATGCTTGGCGACCAAGCGAGCTAAACGCTATTAACCATGCGTTTGCGCAAGGTGATACGCCTGTTAGCATCAAGTCTGATTTGAGTGCGATGATTCAAGATGCAACGCGTCTATCAGTACAATCGAATGGTGCGTTTAACCCAGCCATTGGCGGATTAATTGAGGAGTGGGGCTTTCATCACGATGAGTTTGCGCCTAAAAAAGTGGATGAAAACAAATTGGCTAGTTTAGTAAAAGCCAACCCGCAAATGAGCGATATTGTGCTTGAGAATGGCTCAGTATTTAGTAAGAACCCAGCCGTTCAGCTTGATTTAGGTGGTTATGCAAAAGGCTATGCCCTCGATATTGCCCTAGTTGAATTGCAGAAACTAGGCGTTAAAAACGCGCTCGTCAACATTGGTGGCAACATTATTGCACTAGGCAAACATGGCGACAAGCCTTGGCGGGTAGGCATACAACACCCACGCAAGCCCAATGCTATTGCCGCGCTAGACCTTGAAAGTGGCTGGGCAATTGGCACTTCTGGTGATTACCAGCGCTATTTTAAGTTGGATGGCAAACGCTATTGCCACATTATTGACCCCGCAACTGGTTACCCTGTACAAGGCGTACAAGCGGTGACGGTGCTAATTCCACCGCAAAATAACGCAGGTACATTATCTGATGTGGATTCAAAACCGATTTTTATCGCCAAACCTGAAAATAGAGCTCAAGCCGCAAAAAACATGGGTGTTGAAAACTATTTAGTCATTGAATCAGAAAATAAAATAAGCATTAGCCCAAGCATGGCCAAGCGCATTATTTGGCTAGATAAAGATGCCGAAAAACACGCATTTGCAAGTCAACCCTAGCTTACAAAATAAAAAGCCACTTATTGGCGATTGGCTGGTAATTGCTGTAAGCATTGTGGCAGTTATTGTGCTGTTTCAGCAGTTTTGGAGCTTTGCACCCGCAAGCCAACTTAAAATTAGGCAAGGCAGTACAGTCGTGGGCATTTACGACCTTAGCCAAACGCGCGAGCTACATATAAAAGGCCCAATTGGCGAATCAATAATCGTCATTAATAACGGCCAAGCTCGCTTTAAACAATCACCCTGCCCAAACCAATATTGCGTGCATCAAGGCTGGCTAAGCCATGCAGGACAAGTGGCAATTTGCTTGCCTAATCAAGTGAGCTTGCAATTGCTAGACGCAAAAAACACTTATGACTCGCTTAATTACTAAGTTTTTTACCTAAAATGCGCAAAACCATCAACATAGCAACCACAGCCGAAGATCACCACATCGCCAAACTCACCGCATTGGCGATTGGCTTGCACATGCTAGAAGCAGTATTTCCATCACCGCTGCCTGGCGTAAAACCTGGCATCGCCAACATTGTCACTTTGTACGTGCTATATGAATATGGATTCGCCACCGCTGCATGGGTGAGCCTACTACGGGTTTTCGCCAGTAGCTTATTGCTGGGGCATTTTTTATCGCCTACATTTGTACTTAGCTTAAGCGGTGCAATATTTAGTTTATGCGCATTATTTTTTACACAATATTTACCAAAAAAATACTTTAGTGCCATCAGCTTAAGCATCATCGCCGCCTTTGCGCATATTGCTGGCCAGCTTATTGTAGTTAGGATATGGTTAATACCACAAACTGGGGTGGTTTATTTAGTACCAGTTTTTGCGTTAGCAGCGTTGGTGTTTGGTGTGGTGAATGGCATGATTACTAAAAAACTAATTAGAAATAATCATTGAGTTTGTTTCTAAACTAGAATAAAAAAGAGCGGTATTACCGCTCTTTTTTATTTCCATTATTATTGAGTTAGCTCACGCCATATTGAACGCTTACCGTAAGTGCCATTTGAGTTTGGATCTAGCACGTTATTTCTGCTACTCGCGTCTCTTCCTACAACATTGGACCGCACTAATTTATGTGGGGTTGGGTCGTTAGACTCTACTACAGTTACAACTGGCGCCCCTGTTGAGTCATAAGTTATATTATAGCCCACAGCTGGCGATGCTTCCCTTTCCGAAACATAAATACCTGCATTTGTTGGTGCACCACCAGTAGCATAATTAAAATAATTAAACCATCCTGTACCGCCTGGGGAACAACTAGTGCTAGTTGGCACAATGGTAGGCGCTAGCAAGACGCCGTTTATCAATAAAGGATCAATATTCATACGCTCACCTGCTGGTAAATCAATATACCATCCCAAGCCAGTATTAAAATCCACTGATTGTGTTGTTGTTAGCTTCCTTGAATCCCCTACAGTTGTCAGTGTTTGTGCAACCAAATTACTTCTAGGATTGCCCAGTTCTGCACCTGTAGTTAAATTATAATCTTTAATGGCATAAATACTCTGTACATCGGTGTTACCTAAATCTGCAGCTTCTAAATATTTACCAGTACCCACATATATTACTCGCCTTTTATTAACAAGCCCTAATTGAGGAATTGTAGTAATGGG